>JASLAV010000555.1 GCA_030146905.1 Lentzea sp.
ACTCGACTGAACCCGGCTCGACCTCCGACTCGGCACCCGGCTCGTCCGGGTCGCCGCGGGAGAGGGCCGCCGCCCGGCGGCGGTACCGGAACTTCCGGAAGGTGGGGTACCGGCCCGTGCCGGAGGGCTCTGCCGACCCCGGCATCGAGGCTGACCCCGCGAAGGAGGCTCCTGAGGGGGAGCCGGCCGCTGGGGCCAAGCCAGGTGAGACCAAGCCGGCCGAGACTGAACCGGTCGCGGAGACCAAGCCGGTCACCGAGACCAAGCCTGCCGCCGAGGCCAAGGCTGCCTCACCGGTCGAGGTGCCTCAGCCGGCCGGGGTCGCCACCGCCACCCTCCCGCCGCCCTCACCGTGGCAGGGCCCGCCCCGCCACCTGTCCCCCGCCGCGGCCATGTCCGCCCCCGGCGTCCCCTTCATGCCCTGGTGGAGGCCGCCCACGGCCGGCGCTCCCACCCAGGTGATGGTCGTCGGTCTCATCGCGGGACTGGCCGGCGCGTTCCTCGCACCGCCCTCGAACGGCATCGGCTGGTTCCTCGCGGGTCTGTGCGGTGTCGGTGCGGTGCTGTTCTACGCGGGCAGGCCGACGGTCGAGCGCGCGCTGTGGCTGGTGGCGGCGCTGGCGTTCCTCGCGATGGGCTTCCTGCGGGCCGCCGAGTGGATCTTCCCGCTGTGCGTCCTGGCGTCCATGCTCTGCGGCTCGATGGCGATGGTGGGCGGCAGGACCGTGCGGGGGCTCGTCTTCGGCGCCGTCGGCGTCGGGCTGGCGGGGCTGCGGTCCATCCCGTGGGTCGCGAAGGGGCTGAGCAGGCGGGGGCCGATCGGCATCAGGCCGTTCCTCTCCGCCGGTGTGGCCGCGTTGCTGCTGCTGGTCTTCGGGTCGTTGCTGGCGGGCGCGGACAAGGGGTTCAACAACTTCCTCGAGAACCTGGTACCGGACCTGGAAATCGGCGGCTTCGTGCGCATGGGGTTCTTCGGGGTCGTCGCGGCGCTCGGGGCGTTGGGGGCCTGCTACCTCGTGGCGGCGCCGCCGGCGATCGACGAGGACGACGAGGTGAAGCCAGGTTCGTTGCGGCTCAAGGACTACGGGTTGCCGGTCGGCGTGCTCGTGTTGCTGTTCACCGGTTTCGTCGGGACGCAGCTCGCCGTTCTGTTCGGTGGCGAGGCCTACGTGATGCGGACGTCGGGCGTCACGTTCGCCGAGTACGCGCGGTCCGGCTTCTGGCAGTTGCTGTGGGTCGCGGTGCTGACGCTCGGTGTCATCGCGGGCGTCGCGCGGTTCGCGATCAAGCGGACGGCTCGTGAACAGTTGTGGCTGCGCGTACTTCTCGGTTCACTGGCCGTTCTCACACTCGTCATCGTGGCGAGTGCCTTGAGCCGCATGTGGTTCTACCAGCAGGCGTACGGGTGGACGGTGCTGCGGCTGCTCGTCGCGTCGTGCGAGGTGTGGCTGGCCGTCGTCTACGTGATGGTGATCGCGGGCGGGATCTCGTTGCGCGCCAACTGGTTGCCGAAGGCGATCGTCGCGACCGGGACCGCGTTCTTCCTCGCGGTGGTCGTGATGAACCCCGAACGCGTGGTCGCCGACCACAACGTTTCCCGGTTCGCGGAGACGAAGAAGATCGACACGACCTACCTGTCGCGGTTGTCGGAGGACGCGGTGCCGGCGCTCGTGAGGCTGCCGGAGCCGGAACGCTCGTGTGCCTTGCGGTGGTTGAAGAACCGCTACTTCGAGCAGGACTGGAGGGACTTCAACCTCGCGCGCCACAACGCGAGGAAGTCACTCGAAAGTGTTGCGGTGACTGAGGTCACCTGTGAGTCGACCTACTCCGAAGAGCGGTAACCCGTTAACCGCAGGTAAAGTCGCAGGTCTGCATGTCTGCCGAGAGGGTGAGAAGTGACGCTCAAGTGACCATTGCGGCTGAACCCGTTGTCCTTCGATCGATGTTCACGGCAGGCGAGGCGCCCGCACCGCGCACGCTCCTGGACATCCTGCGCACGAGTGCCGCACAGCACCCGGACGCGCTGGCCGTCGACGACGGCACCACCGCACTGACGTACCGGGCGTTGCTCTCGGAAGTGCTGGAGCTCAAGGAAAAACTCGCCGCTGAAGGTGTCGGGGTCGGTGACCGCGTCGGCATCCGCGTGCCGTCGGGGACCGCCGACCTCTACGTCTCGATCCTCGCGACCCTCGCGGCGGGCGCCGCCTACGTGCCCGTCGACTTCGAGGACCCCGAGGAGCGGGCGGAGCTCGTCTTCGGCGAGGCGCAGGTGAGTGCCGTGCTCGGCGAGCGCCGGTCCCTCGCGGTGCACGGCACCACGATCGGCGTTCCCGGCGAACCCGGCCCGGACAACGACGCGTGGATCATCTTCACGTCCGGTTCCACCGGAAAGCCCAAGGGCGTCGCGGTCACGCACCGCAGCGCCGCCGCGTTCGTCGACGCCGAGGCGCGGCTGTTCCTGCAGGACGACCCCATCGGACCGGAAGACCGCGTCCTGGCGGGGCTTTCCGTCGCGTTCGACGCCTCCTGCGAGGAGATGTGGCTCGCGTGGCGGTACGGAGCCTGCCTGGTGCCCGCGCCGCGGTCGCTGGTGCGCACCGGGATGGACCTCGGCCCGTGGCTGGTCGAGCAGGAGATCACCGTCGTCTCCACGGTGCCGACGCTGGCCGCGCTGTGGCCGGTCGAGGCGCTGGACGACGTGCGGCTGCTGATCTTCGGCGGCGAGGCCTGCCCGCCGGAGCTCGCGGAGCGCCTCGCCGTGGACGGCCGCGAGGTCTGGAACACCTACGGCCCGACGGAGGCGACCGTCGTCGCCTGCGCCGCGCGGATGACCGGTGACGGTCCCGTGCGCATCGGGCTGCCGCTGGACGGCTGGGAACTCGTCGTCGTCGACCCGCGGGGCGAGGTCGTGCCGATGGGCGAGTCCGGCGAACTGGTGATCGGCGGCGTCGGCCTGGCGCGCTACCTCGACCCCGAGAAGGACGCCCAGAAGTACGCGCCGCTGCCCTCGATGGGCTGGGACCGCGCGTACCGCAGCGGTGACATGGTCCGCGCCGATCCCGAAGGCCTCGTCTTCCTGGGCCGCGCGGACGAGCAGATCAAGCTCGGCGGGCGCCGGATCGAGCTCGGCGAGGTCGACTCCGCGCTGGCAGCGCTGCCCGGCATCGCCGGTGCCGCCGCTGCCGTGCGCACGACGCGGGGCGGCAACCAGATCCTCGTGGGCTACGTCGTGACTGACGGAGAGTTCGACCAGGAGGCCGCGGTCGAGCAGCTGCGTGCCGAGCTGCCCGCCGCGCTGGTGCCGTTGATCGCGGTCGTCGAGACGCTGCCGACGCGCACGTCCGGCAAGGTCGACCGCGCCGCGCTGCCGTGGCCGCTGGAGTCGATGGACACCGCGGGCGTGGTCTTCTCCGGCCTCGAGGGCTGGCTCGCGGAGCAGTGGGCCGCCGTGCTCGGTTCCGGGCCCGCTTCCGAGGGCGCGAACTTCTTCTCGTCCGGCGGCAGCTCGCTGGGCGCGGCCCAGCTCGTCTCGATGATCCGCACGCGCTACCCGAGCACCTCCGTGTCGGACATCTACCAGAACCCGACGCTGTACAAGCTCGCGCGGCGCCTGGAGTCGTACGGCGAGACCGCCGAGGTGCACGAGGTCGCACCGACGCCGCGCTGGACCGGCGTGCTGCAGACGTTGCTGATGATCCCGCTGCTGACCATCTCGGGCGCGCGGTGGGTCGTGGCGCTGACGGCGCTGTCGAACGTGCTGGGCTGGACCTCCGTCTCGTGGTGGTGGGTCGTCGCCGGGGCCGTGGTGTTCCTGAGCCCCGCCGGACGGCTGGCGATCTCCGCGGGAGGCGCGCGGCTGCTGCTGCGGGGCGTGAAGCCCGGCGAATACCCGCGGGGCGGATCCGTGCACCTGCGGCTGTGGACCGCCGAGATGCTGGCGACGATGTCGCGTGCGACCGAGCTGTCCGGCTCGTGGGTCACGCACTACGCGAGGGCGTTGGGCGCGAAGATCGGCCCCGGTGTCGACCTGCACTCGTTGCCGCCGGTCACCGGCATGCTGAAGGTCGGGCGCGGCGCCGCCGTCGAACCCGAGGTCGACCTGTCCGGCTGGTGGCTGGACGGCGACAGGCTGCGCATCGGCCGCATCCGGATCGGCGCCGGCGCGACCGTGGGGGCGCGCAGCACGCTGTTCCCCGGTGCGCGGATCGGCAAGCGGGCCGAGGTGGCGCCCGGTTCGGGCGTCGTGCGTTCCGTGCCGACCGGTCAGCGCTGGGCGGGCGTGCCCGCGACCCGCGAGGGCAAGGCGGCGCGCTCGTTCCCGTCGCACCGCCCGCCGCGCTCGCGCTTCTGGAACCTCATGTACGGCGTCTCGTCCGGTCTGCTCGCCGCGCTGCCGTTGCTGGCGGCGGCTCCCGCCGTGCTGTACGTGCTGCGGCAGCCGGTGACGCTGACATCGGCGTTGTGGGACGTCCCGGTCGCCTCCGCGATCTGGTTCGGCTCGTACGCCCTGCTGGTGCTGGTCGCCGTGCGGTCGCTGGGCATCGGCATGGTCGAGGGCCACTACCCCGTGCACAGCCGGGTGGCGTGGCAGGCGTGGACGACCGAGCGGCTGATGAACCACGCGCGCTCGGCCCTGTTCCCGCTCTACGCGTCGCTGTTCACGCCGGTGTGGCTGCGGCTGCTCGGCATGAGGGTCGGCCGTCACGTCGAGGCGTCCACCGTGGTCGCGCTGCCGAAGATGACCAGCGTGGGCGACGGCGCGTTCCTGGCCGACGACACGATGGTCGCGACCTACGAGCTCGGCGGCGGCTGGCTGCGCATCGCGAACGCCCGCGTGGGCAAGCGGGCGTTCCTGGGCAACTCCGGCATGACCGCGCCCGGCCGCAACGTGCCGAAGGGCGGGCTCGTCGGCGTGCTGTCGGCGGCGCCGAAGCGCGCCAAGGCCGGGTCGTCGTACCTGGGCATGCCTCCGATGAAGCTGCCGCGGGCGGCCGAGGTGTCGGACCAGTCGCGCACGTTCGACCCGCCGAAGCACCTCATGTGGGCGCGGGCGCTGGTGGAGCTGTGCCGGTTCGTCCCGGTCGTGCTGAACGTGGCTCTCGTCGTGCTGGTGCTGTTCGCGCTGAAGGAGTTCGGGCTCTGGTGGTCCGGCGTGGTGCTCCTGGGCGCCGGCGTCGCGGCCTGCCTGGTCGCGGTGATCGCCAAGTGGGCGCTCGTCGGCCGTTTCAAGGTGCGCGAGTACCCGCTGTGGTCGGCGTTCGTGTGGCGCAACGAGCTGGCGGACACGTTCGTCGAGGTGCTCGCGGTGCCGTGGCTGATCGGCTTCTCCGGCGGCACGCCGCTGATGAACCTGTGGCTGCGGTCGCTGGGCGCGTCGGTCGGCCGTGGCGTGTGGTGCGAGTCGTACTGGCTGCCGGAGGCCGACCTGGTCTCGCTGGGCGCCGGTGCGTCGGTCAACCGCGGCTGCGTCGTGCAGACGCACCTGTTCCACGACAGGATCCTGCGCATGGACCGCGTCACCCTCGCCGAGGGCGCCACTTTGGGCCCGCACGGCATCGTGCTGCCCGGCGTGTCCGTCGGCGCCCACACCACCATCGGACCCGCCTCGCTGGTCATGCGCGGAGAGGATGTACCGTCGGGAACCCGTTGGCTGGGCAACCCGATCTCCGCGTGGACATGAGCTTCTCCGTACACCATTACGCATTAGAGCTTGACTACAAGCCGCACTCCGCGCGCCTGTCCGGGCGCGCGGTGTTGCAGGCTTCCTGCGGCTCCCTCAGTTCGTTCTCGCTGTCCTTCGGTCCGTTGCGGGTCTCGAAGGTGCTGGTGAACGGCAAACCCGCGCGGTACGGGCATTCAGGCGGCGTCCTGAACGTCCGCGCGGCCGTGCGCGGGTCCTTCTCGGTCGAGGTCCGCTACTCGGGGACGCCGGTGCCGGTGTCCACTCCGGAGTGGGGCGACCTCGGCTGGGACCAGCTCACGGACGGCTCGATCGTGGCGTCGCAGCCGATCGGCGCTCCGTCGTGGTTCCCGTGCCTGGACGAACCGTCGTCGAAGGCGACGTACGACCTGGAGGTGACCGCGCCCTCGTCGTACACCGTGGTGTGCAACGGGGTTCTCGTGGACGGCAGGATCTCCGGCAGCACCACGCGCTGGAAGTACGTGATGGCCGCGCCCATGGCCACCTACCTGGCGACCGTGCAGATCGGACAGTACGTCGAGGCGCTGCCCGGCGTGTGGGCCCCTGCCCGGCTGCGCAGGCTCGTGGCGCACGACTTCGCCCGGCAGGACCAGATGATCTCGCTGTTCTCGTCGCTGTTCGGGCCCTACCCGTTCGCCACGTACTCGGTCGTGGTGACCGACGACGCGCTGGACGTGCCGGTGGAGGCCCAGGGCCTGTCGACGTTCGGCGCCAACCACGTGGACGGCAGGCGGGGAGCGGAACGGCTGGTGGCCCACGAGCTGGCGCACCAGTGGTTCGGCAACTCGGTCGGAATCGCCGCGTGGGAGCACATCTGGCTCAACGAGGGCTTCGCCAGCTACTCGGAGTGGCTGTGGTCGGAGGCCTCCGGTGGCCGGTCGGCGGACGCCTGCGCCGCGGGAGCCGGGGACCTGTTGCGGCGCCTGCCCCAGGACATCGTGATCGGACGGCCCTGCCGGTCCGGCTGGTTCGACGACAGGGTCTACAAGCGCGGGGCGTTGACGTTGCACGCGCTGCGGCGCGAGATGGGCGACGACTCGTTCTTCGCGCTCCTGCGGGAGTGGTGCGAGCGCAACCGGCACGGTGTCGTGACGACCGAGGACTTCCTGTCCCTCGCCGGGCACCGCGACCTGCTCTCCCGCTGGCTCTTCGAGCCGGAGCTGCCGCGTTAGACGGTCCACCTCCACACCAGTGGTGGACGGCCGCCCTTGGGCAGTGCCGCCGCGTGCTGGCTGGTGCGTTCGAGGCCGGGCACGCGGTCCATCGTGCGGCCCAGGTTGGCCGGGTAGGGGCGGTCGCCCGTCAGGGACTCGGTGACGTCGAGCGCCTGCGCCGTGGTGAACTCGGGTCCGAGCAGACCCGCGGTGAACGCCACGTCGCGCCAGAGCTTGTCCGCCAGCAACGGCCGGCAGTCGGCGACGATCCGGTCGTGGTCGAAGGCGAGCGGCGGCACGTCGTCCAGCCGGTGCCAGACCGCCAGGTCACCGGTCGGGCGGGTGACGGTGGCCCACAGGGCGATCGAGAGCGTCGGGCCGCGCGGGTCTCGTGACGGCTCGTCGAACGTGGCGAGCTGGCCGGTCGCCGTCACGGACTCCCCGGCGAGACCCAGCTTTCCCGTGACGGCCCTGGTGGTCGCGTCGCGCAGGCGCTCACCCCTGCCCAGCAGCACGCCGGGAAGCGCCAGCTCCC
>JASLAV010000627.1 GCA_030146905.1 Lentzea sp.
GCTCTCAGGAAGGCAAGGACCGTGGCTGCAACCGACGTACGCCCGAAGATCACCCTCGCGTGCGAGGAGTGCAAGCACCGGAACTACATCACCAGGAAGAACCGGCGCAACGACCCGGACCGCCTGGAGATCAAGAAGTTCTGCCCGAACTGCAAGACGCACCGCGCGCACAAGGAAACCCGCTGACTTGAAGCCCTTCCTGGGCGCGTAGCGAGCTCTCGACGAGGCCCGTCCCACACCGTGGGGCGGGCCTCGTCGCATATAGGCTCTTCCGGTGCCTCTCGACCCCAGCTTCACCGGACGCAGTTATCCGCCGTCGCAGCCGTACGACGTGAGCCGCGAGAAGATCCGCGAATTCGCCGACGCCATCGGCGCGACCAGCCCGGCCTACCGCGACGCCGAAGCGGCGAAGGCGTTGGGGCACAGGGACGTCATCGCCCCGCCGACGTTCGCGATCGTCGTGTCGATGAAGACCAACGAGACGGTCATGTTCGACCCGGAGCTGGAACTCGACTACAGCCGCGTCGTGCACGGCGACCAGAACTTCACGCACCACCGGCCCATCACCGCGGGCGACCGGCTCGTGTGCGTGGCGCACATCGACGCCATCACCTCCCGCATGGGCAACGACATGGTCACCGTGCGGACCGAGATCGGCACCGTCGACGGTGAGCCCGTCACCACCGCCAGGTCGATGCTCGTCGTGAGGGGGGAGAACGCATGACCGTCGAAGTCGGCACCGAACTGCCTGCGCTGTCCGTCCGCCTCAGGCGCGACGACCTGGTGCGCTACGCGGGTGCCTCGCTGGACTTCAACCCCATCCACTGGAACGAGAAGACCGCGAAGGACGTCGGCCTGCCGGACGTCATCGCCCACGGCATGCTCACCATGGCCGTGGCCTCGCGGATCGTCGCGGAGTGGATCGGCGACCCCGGCGCGATCGTCGAGTACGGCTGCCGCTTCGGCCGGCCGGTCGTCGTGCCCAACGACGACGAGGGCGCGCTGGTCGAGGTGACCGCGAAGGTCACCAAGGACCTCGGGGACGGAACTGTGAAGGTCAACATCAACGCGGCTTTTGACGGCAAGTCGGTGTTGACGGGCGCCTTCGCCCGCGTGCGCGTCGGCTGATGATGTGATCAACAACACCACCGGATCACTCGGTCCGGTGGTGTTTGCAGTGCTCACGGCGAATCCGGGGGTCCGTCGGGGCGCGGTTGCACGACCCTGATTCGTCTTCCCGGCATCCGTGTGGGTAGGCTGTGCGACAGGCCGCTCGGCAAGTGCTTGAGCGGTCTGGTTGGAATGGACGGGACAGGCTCCCGTACACTTCCTGCTTGGCCAGGGGATCTCGTTTCGGGGTCTCAAAGGGGTGTAGCTCAACTGGCAGAGCAGCGGTCTCCAAAACCGCAGGTTGCAGGTTCAAGTCCTGTCGCCCCTGCTGTCGAAGCGCGTCATGGGTGGAGTGGAGGCACGGCATGGTCGAGGGCCGCGAGCAGGACCAGCCGGAGGAGCGCGAAGGCGCTGTCCGGCCGTCCACTGCTGCGGCGCGACGTGAGCGTCGTGCCTCCTCTCGCCCGGCCGCCCGCAAGGACGGCAGCAGCGCTGAGTCGAAGAAGAGCGTCGCCAAGTCCGACTCCTCGGACGAGGACGCGAAGAAGGGTCGCCCGACCAAGACCCGTGAAGGACAGGAGAAGCGTCCCTCGCTGATCGGGCGGGGCTTCCGCTACATCCGCGAGGTCATCGGCGAACTCCGCAAGGTGATCTGGCCGACGCGCAAGCAGCTCGTCACCTACACCGGCGTCGTGCTGGTGTTCGTGGTCTTCATGGTTGCGCTGGTGTGGGCTCTCGACCTCGGCTTCGGCGCGGCTGTTTTCGAGTTGTTCGGCTGAGCCGGACAGCTGCCGCTGCAATCAGGAAGCGAGATCCACAGTGACCTCCGATAACGGCGTCGACGCCCAGGAGAAGACCGACCTCACCGACGACGAGGTGTCGCAGGACACCGCGGTCGACGAGACGGTCGAGTCGGAGGCTGTGGACTCCGAGGAGCTGGAGTCCGAGGACTCGGACGCCGAGGCCGACGAGACTGACGACGCCGAGGCCGGCGAAGACGTCGACGTTCTCGCCATCGACGAGACCCCGATCGACGAGGAGATCGCCGACCCCGCCGAAGAGCTGCGTCAGGCCCTGCGCCACGCGCCCGGCGACTGGTACGTCGTGCACTCCTACGCCGGCTACGAGAACAAGGTCAAGGCGAACCTCGAGACTCGTATCCACACTCTCGACATGGAGGACTACATCTTCCAGGTCGAGGTTCCGACCGAAGAGGTCACCGAGATCAAGAACGGCCAGCGCAAGCAGGTCAATCGCAAGGTGCTGCCCGGCTACATCCTGGTGCGCATGGAGCTGACCGACGAGTCGTGGTCCGCGGTGCGCAACACCCCGGGCGTGACCGGCTTCGTCGGCGCCACGTCCCGGCCCTCGCCGCTGACGGTGGACGAGGTCGTCAAGATCCTCGCCCCCGCCACCCAGAAGAAGGAGACGCGGCCGACGGTCAAGGTCGTCGACTTCGAGGTCGGCGAGTCGGTCACCGTCATGGACGGCCCGTTCGCCACCCTGCCGGCGACGATCAACGAGGTCAACGTCGACGCCCAGAAGGTCAAGGTACTGGTGTCGATCTTCGGCCGCGAGACCCCGGTCGAGCTGGCGTTCAGCCAGGTCTCCAAGATCTAAGGAACACAGGATGCCCCCCAAGAAGCGGAAGCTCTCCGCGATCATCAAGCTCCAGATCAAGGCCGGGGCCGCGACCCCGGCCCCGCCGGTCGGCCCCGCGCTCGGCCAGCACGGCGTGAACATCATGGAGTTCTGCAAGGCCTACAACGCGGCCACCGAGTCCCAGCGGGGCGACATCGTCCCCGTCGAGATCTCCGTGTTCGAGGACCGCTCGTTCACCTTCGCGCTCAAGACGCCGCCGGCCGCGCGCCTGCTGCTCAAGGCCGCGGGTGTGGACAAGGGCAGCGGCACGCCGCACATCACCAAGGTCGCGTCGGTGACCATGGACCAGGTGCGCCAGATCGCCCAGACGAAGATGGCCGATCTCAACTCGGACGACCTCGACCAGGCCGTCAAGATCATCGCCGGCACCGCCCGGTCCATGGGCATCACCGTCACCGGCTGATCGGCCCACCACCCGTGGGAGGGCCGGGCGCGGCCCGCACCACAGTCTGAGGAGACACGTTTCAGATGGCACAGCGCAGCAAGGTGTACCGCCAGTCGGCGGAGAAGATCGACCGCGAGAAGCTCTACAGCCCGCTCGAGGCCGCGACGCTCGCGAAGGAGACGTCCAGCTCGAAGATGGACGCCACCGTCGAGGTCGCGATGCGCCTCGGCGTCGACCCCCGCAAGGCCGACCAGATGGTCCGCGGCACGGTCAACCTGCCGCACGGCACCGGCAAGACCGCCCGCGTGATCGTGTTCGCCACGGGCGACAAGGCGGCCGACGCCGAGGCCGCCGGGGCCGACGTCGTCGGGTCGGACGACCTCATCGCCCGCATCCAGGAGGGCTGGCTGGACTTCGACGCCGCCATCGCCACCCCGGACCAGATGGCGAAGGTCGGCCGGATCGCGCGCATCCTTGGCCCGCGGGGCCTGATGCCGAACCCGAAGACCGGCACCGTCACCCCGGACGTCGCGAAGGCGATCACCGACATCAAGGGCGGTAAGATCAACTTCCGGGTCGACAAGCAGGCCAACCTGCACCTCGTCATCGGCAAGGCCTCGTTCGACACCGAGAAGCTGGTGGAGAACTACGGCGCCGCGCTCGACGAGATCCTGCGGGCCAAGC
>JASLAV010000650.1 GCA_030146905.1 Lentzea sp.
CCCCGCGCACGGCCGGCTGACCGTCTCCGAGTCCGCGACCGCGGCCACCGTGGCCGACCACCTGCGCGAGTCGCTCGGGCCGCCGTCCGACACGCTGCCGGAGGGGTGGGCCGAGCAGCTCATCGTCGAGCTGATGGCGGCGGGACGCGGTGAGGTCGAAGGCGCTGAGTTCCTCAGGCTGCTGGCCGAGTACATCCGCGCGAGTGCGCGCGCCGGGTGCGAGGCGGCGCGGTGGTGGCCGCCGCTGTTCGACCTGCATCGGTTCGTGACGACGCGCATCAGTGATGCGGCGATCATCAACGACCTGTGGTTGCGCGTGCAGCTCCTCGTCGGCGATGCGTTCGCCACGGACGCACGCTTCACCTACCTCTCGCACGAGCGCCACGACCAGACGGTGCGCGAAGCGGGCCAGCGGCTCATCGCGTCACGGACCGTCGAGGAGCTCACGAGCGCCCTCACGCACGAGCTCCCCCGGCTCGGCATCCCCGGCTGCCACGTCATGGCGTACGAGAACGCGGGCACGGCACGCACGCTCGTCCGTTACGAGAACGGCGAGCTCAAGATTCCGCAGGACACCCCGTTCCCGGCCATCAACCTCACGCCGTACCCCTTCCGGCGGGACAAGCCGTTCAGCGCGCTGGTCGCCCCGCTCTACACCGACGAGGAACACCTCGGGTACGTCGTGTTCGAGGAGGGCCCCGAGCTCGGCTGGATGTACGAGGCCGTGCAGCAGCAGCTCAGCAGCGCACTGCGCAGCATCCGTCTGATGCAGGAGCTGAAGGACGCGCGCGCACGGCTGGAGGAACGCGTCGGCGAGACCGAGGCACAGCTGCGACAGGCGCAGAAGATGGAGGCCATCGGCAGGCTGACCGGTGGCATCGCGCACGACTTCAACAACATCCTCACCGTGGTGAACGGCAACAGCGAGATGCTGCTGCGGCGCACGCCGCCCGACGACCCGCGCCGCGCCGCCCTGGAGGACATCCGGCACGCGGGCGAACGGGCGGCGAACCTGACGCGACAGCTGCTCGCGTTCACCCGCCAGCAGGTCCTGCACCCGCAGTCGCTCGACCTCAGGGAGAACCTCGCCAAGGTCCACTCGATGCTGCGCACGCTCGTCGGCGACCACATCGAGCTGGAGATGGACCTGCCGGCAACCGTCGCACGGGTGTGGGCGGACGCGGGCCAGGTCGAGCAGATCCTGTTCAACCTCGCGGTGAACTCGCGCGACGCGATGCCCGACGGTGGTGTCCTGCGCATCTCGGTCGGGGACGCCGTCATCGGGGCAGGCGACACCGGCCGCATCGTCGGCGTGCGACCGGGCGACTACGTCGTGCTGCGCGTCCAGGACACGGGCGCGGGCATGGCGGCGGACGTGCAGGCGCAGGTCTTCGAGCCGTTCTTCACCACCAAGCCGGTCGGCAAGGGCACGGGTCTCGGCCTGTCGACGGTGTTCGGCATCGTGCAGCAGTCCGGTGGGCAGATCGAGCTGGTCAGCGCACCGGGTGAAGGCACGACCGTCGAGGTCTACCTGCCGGTGCCCGTCGAACACGACGGCACCTCCGCGGCACCGCACGCGCGCCGTCCCGTCTCGCACCGGGGCACCGGAACCGTGCTGCTCGTCGAGGACGACGCCCAGGTGCGGGTCATGACGCGGCGCTCGCTGGAGACCGCCGGCTACGCGGTGATCGAGGCGGGCGACGGCCAGGAGGCGCTGCAGCTGGCCACGGCGCACCGCAGCACGATCGACCTCGTGCTCACCGACGTCGTGATGCCGAAGATGGGCGGTCCCGAACTGGTCAGGCTGCTGCGCTCGACCGGTGCGGCGCCCGCGGTGATCTACATGTCCGGGTACACGACCGACGAGGTCCTCGACGACGAGGTGCTGATCACCAAGCCGTACGTGGAGTCGGAGCTGCTGGAGCGCGTCCGCGAGGTGCTGGCGCGCTGATCAGGAGGCCTGGGCCCGGCGCGCGACGGCGGCGCGGACCGTCTCGTCCAGCGCCTCGATGCGGAACGGCTTCTGCAGGTAGCCAGCGACCTCGTGCCCCGCGAACCGGCGTTCGAGCGACGTGCGGTCGTAACCGCTGGTCAGCACGACCGGCACCGTGAGTCCCTCGCGCTCCAGCTGGGCCAGCACCTCTTCACCGGACAGGCCGGGCATGCTGTGGTCGAGCAGCATCGCGCCGATCTCCGCGCTGCGTCCGCGAAGGATCCCGATCGCCTCGACGCCGTCGCTGGCCTGCAGCACTGTGAAGCCCAGCTCCTCGAGCAGGCTGACGGTGTACCTCCGCACGGGGTCCTCGTCCTCGACCACGAGCACCAGCCCAGCTTGCGACATGCGGGCAAGTATGCCGGAAACTATTCGTGCCCTCAGCACCAGGTGCCGTGCTGATTTCGAGAATTCTCCACCAGCTGCTCCATCAGGATGACATGGGCCATTTGGATCACACCATTGGTTGAGGGTCTGCGCTAACCTTCGCGGCACCGCTGCCGCTCCACGCTGAGAAAGAGGCACCAGGAAAGGCCAACTTCATGCGCAAAGCGACGGCAGCAGCCGCTATGGCCGTGCTGTTCACATTGTCGTCCACACCCGCGCACGCCGACGTGATTCCTTCGGAGCGGGTGACGGTCGACGTGGTGACGGTGAACGGTTCCGGGTGCAAGCAGGGCACCGCCGAAGTGGTCGTCTCGTCTGACAACACTTCCTTCTGGGTGATCTACAGCGACTACCTCGCCCAGGCCGGCAAGGGTGCTCCTGCGACGGACTTCCGGAAGAACTGCCAGCTCAACCTGCAGATCAACATCCCGCAGGGCTTCACGTACGGCATCGCGGAGGCGACCTACGCGGGCTACGGGCACATCGAACGCGGTGCCACCGGATACCAGTCGGTGAATTACTACTTCCAGGGCCAAACGGCCACCAACACGTGGAAGCACACCTTCGCGGGGCCGTTCGACGACAACTGGTCGATCAGTCATCGAACGGAGTTCGCGGACATCGTCTACGCCCCGTGCGGCGAGAAGAAGAATCTCAACGTCAACAGCTCCCTGCGCGTTGACAAAGGAACCTCGGACTCCAATGCGAACAGTTTCATGACGATGGACTACACGCGCGGGGAAGTGCGCACGCTCTATCACTTCTCCTGGAAGCGCTGCTGATTTCCACCCAGGCCGCCGCCACCTGATTCCACCGCCGCCGCCCCCACCCTCGCGAGACGCGTCGGAAAGGTGCACCCATGATCAACGCGGTTGCCGCTGCCCTGCTCACCTCAGCCATCATCATCCCGCCCGGCGCGCCGAACGACACGCCGCCGCCCGACCACATCACGATCGACATCGTCACCGTGAACGGTTCCGGCTGCCCGGCGGGCACGGCGGCCGTCGCGGTGTCGGAGGACAACAAGGCCTTCACCGTCACCTACAGCGACTACCTGGCCCAGGTCGGCGTCGGTGCGCTGCCCACGGCCTTCAGGAAGAACTGCCAGCTCAACCTGCGGGTGAACGTGCCGCAGGGCTTCACCTACGGCATCGCTCAAGCTGACTACAGAGGGTTCGCGCACCTGGAGCGCGGCTCCTACGCCATCCAGAAGGCCAACTACTACTTCCAGGGCATGTCGCAGAACGACACGGCGACACACCGGTACAACGGTCCGCACAGCGACGACTGGCAGGCGACGGACACGACCGAGCTCGCCGCGATCGTCTACAGCCCGTGCGGCGAGAAGCGGAACTTCAACATCAACACGGAGCTCCGGGTCTACGCCGGCACGTCCGACACGACAACGACGACGAGCTTCGTCTCGATGGACTCGACCGACGGCGCCATCGACACGACCTACCGGTTCAGCTGGAAGACCTGCCCCTAGCAATGCCCCCAGTAGTGCTGTGACTACCGCACGCGTCCGCACGGACGTGTGCGGTAGCACATATGTGAGAGGAGCGGCGTACCGATTCGCGTGTGAGGGCGTCTTACCCCCTGACGGGGCAGGTCGGGGTAAAGGGGCAACCAATGCAAACCGCTGCATACGCGCAGTACGGTGAGGATCGGAAGGCTCACAGGGGAGGTCGGATCCTGACCACGGCGCTGCTCCCGGCCAGACGGTCGAAGGGAACATCGGCCGGCTCGCGCTGGCCGCTGAGTGGTGACTACCGCCAGGTCCTGGCCGACCTGGCGCTGATCCTCCTCGCCGTGCTCGACGTCTGGCTGTTCGGGTTGTGGATCGAGGCCGACCCGATCACGGACCTCCCGCCGGTCGAGAGCTACCAGGTGTGGCTCAACTGGGTCGCGGTCGGCGCGCTGGCGCTGCGCCGCCGGTTCCCGTTCATCACCCTCGTGCTGACCATCCCCGGCTTCTTCGTCGGCTGGTCGCAGCTCGCCGCGATGATCGCCCTGTACTCGGTGGCGCGCCGCTACGTCGGCGGCTGGCAGACCGGCCTCGCCGCGGCACTGGTGTGGTTGTGCCGGTTCGTGGCCTGGCCGCCGCAGGAGCTCATCGAACGGCCGGCGTCCGGCCACTTCCACTCGGCGATCTACGGCTTCCTGGTGGCGGGCCTGCCCATCGCGATCGGCCTGCTGGTCCACGCCCGGCAGGAGCTGTCGGACCGCATCGTCGAACTGGCCGAGTCGCGTGAGCGAGAACAGGTCCTGCACGCGCACGCCATCCGCGCCGACGAACGGGCGAAGCTCGCCCGCGAGATGCACGACGTCGTGTCGCACCAGGTCAGCCTCATCGCCATGCAGGCAGGCGCGCTGCGCATGGCCGTCGCGGACGCGGAGCACAAGCAGGTCGCGGGCACGATCCGCATGTTGTCGACGCGCACCCTCGACGAACTGCGCCAGCTCGTGTCGGTCCTGCGCACCACGGACGACACCCAGCCGGGCCTCGACGAGCTGCCCGAGCTGGCCGCCGACGCGGGTTTCGAGGTGAAGATCCAGCTCAAGGGGCCCGTCGAGGACCTGACGACCCCGGTGTCCGGCGCGGTGTACCGGACCGTGCAGGAGGCGTTGACCAACATCCGCAAGCACGCCGTGGGAGCGAGCGCGACCGTGCTCATCGACGCGCAGTACGACGACAACGTGCTGGTCGAGGTGCGCAACACCGCGCCGTCCAGCCCGTCGTCCGCCCTGCCCAGCGGAGGCCACGGCCTTGTCGGCCTGCGCGAGCGCGCCACGTTGCTCGGCGGCGAGTTCTCGGCGGGTCCGACCGAGGACGGCGGCTTCCTGGTGACGGCGTCGTTCCCGAAGGAGCGCGTGGTCAGGAGTTGAAGCGCCGGAACGCGTGGAACGACTGCTTGGGCTCCAACCGGTACGGCGAGTTCTCGTCGTCGAACCGCTCGCGCATCGTGCGCAACAAGCTGTAGGAGGCCATGTCGTAGTCGCGATCGCGGCACGTCGGGTGGTGCGGCGAGTCCGGTGAGATGACCGAGTACAGGTGCGCGCCCATCAGCTGCTCCGCCTCGAACACGCGGAGCATGCGCGCGATGTGGCCGGCCTGCTCGCGTTCGTCCCGCACGACACCGGGCTTGATCACCGGCGGGTCGGACTCGTAGTCGACCACGTCCCAGCCCATGCCCCCCGCCTCCGCCGCGCCCGTGAAGGTGCAGCAGCCGAACTCCAGGACCATGACCGGCTTGTTCCAGTGCCGGTACTGGCCGAGGTCCGCCGTGTACTCGGCGTCGGTCTCGAAGTGGTCGTAGTAGTCGAGGCCGACGACGTCGAACAACGACCAGTCGTTCCACTTCGCGTCGGCACCCGCGGCGGCGCCGTAGGTGATCCGGCCGCCGAACTCGCGGCGGCTGACCTCCACGGCCCGCGCCATGAACTCGCGGAACCTCCGCACCACCGCCGGCCACTCGGTCTCCGGCAGCGAGGCCATGTTCTCGATCCGCTCCAGGAACGTGGCGCCGGGGACGATGCCGGGCGTGAACAGGAAGTGCTCGCAGCCGGTGACGAACGTGATCTCGTCGCCACGCCGCTTCCGCTCTGCCGTCCGAGCGGCCTCTGCCATGTGTCCGAGGACCTCGTCCTGCGGGTGGTCGTAGAGCCGCGGCTGGACGAACACCTCCATGCCGTGGCGCAGCGCCACGTCCGTCGTCTCGGCGAGCCGGCCGAGGTCGGTGCCGAACGCCGTGATGGACGGGCAGCGCAGGTCGCGCGCGATCATCCCGATCTCCCGTTCCAGCTGCCCGCGGCTCCACCGCACCCGGCTCGACGGGTCACCGGCCGCGTGCACGACGCCGGTGTCGTAGCAGACGCCGCCGCGGAACCTCCCCGCCGCCGACGCCCTGCCCCCGCCGATGCCCGCGAGCACGGCGGCTCCCGCGACGGACTTCAAGAACACCTTTCGGCTGATCATGTTCCCCCCTGACTGGTTGCGCGACTAGGCTACTGGTCATGCAACCAGAAAATCGGTCGGGCGACCAGAAGCGCAGCTTCATCGAGGACGCCCGGCGCTCGCAGATCGTCGCCGCGACCATCGCCACGATCGCCGAGATCGGGTACGCGAAGGCGTCGTTCGTGC
>JASLAV010000654.1 GCA_030146905.1 Lentzea sp.
TGCCCGGCTGGCACTGCCCGGCTGGCACTGCCCGGCTGGCACTGCCCGGCTGGCACTGCCCGGCTGGCACTGCCCGGCTGGCACTGCCCGGCTGGCACTGCCCGGCTGGCACCGCTCGCCTGGCACCGCTCGCCTGGCACCGCTCGCCTGGCACCGCTCGCCTGGCACCGCTCGCCTGGCCGCCACACCCCGGCCCGCCGCCATAGCCTGGTCCGCCGCCACAGCCCGGTCCGCGCATCACGGCTCCCACGCACCACAGCTCCCGCGCCACCACCCGAGCACGCCCGCCCGCCCCGCGCAGCCGACCCACGCATCCGCCCCGCGCAACCGACCCGCGCGGCCCAAACCACACCCCACCACCCGAGAACCGCGGCCCAACAGCTACCGCCGAGTGATCGCCGCCAGCATCAGCTCCCGGATCTCCGCCGCGATCTCGTCCACCGCGAGCGGCGGCTCATGCGCCTGCCACTCCCGCAACAGCCCCGTGACCGCCCCGACGAGGGCGATCGCCGTCAGCCGGTAGGACCGCCGCGGCGCCACCCCGGCGGCGGCCGCACGCAGGGCCTCGGACTCGATGAACTCCGCCCACGTGGTCACCCACCGCACGTGCTGCTGCTCGATCTCCGCGTTCACCCCGACGGCCTCGACGTAGTTGAGCCTGGCCGCGCGCGGGTCCGCGGTCACGCTGCGCACGAACACGTCCAGCAGCGTCGTGATGCGCAGGGACAGGTCGTCGGACTCCAGCTGGGCGAGCGTTGAACGGACCCGGTCGTACGCGGTGGCGTTGATCAGGTCGTGCAGCTCTCGCAGCAGGTCTTCCTTGGAGGCGAACTCCTCGTAGAAGTTCCTGGTGGAGACGCCGGCCTCCGTGCACAGCTCGGAGATCCTGGTGGCGGCGAAGCCCGTGCCGGTGAACAGCGCCAGGCCCGCCCGCAGCAGCCGGGCGCGGCGGTCGGCCCTGCGCTGCTCCGGTGAGATGCCGGCGTAGGCACGTGCCACCGCGTGCTCCGATCTGGTAACTGGGATTGTCAGATTACGTCGGCGCAACCTCGTGTGCAGCCCAGGCGTCTAGACCTTTGCGCGGACGGTCAGCTGCCGGTCGCACTCGGGAGGAGTGCGGGGCAGCCTCCCGCCGAGTAGGCGGTGTCGTACTCGAAATGCCACTGCTCGTTTTCGTAACGGCGGCACCAGCCCAGGGTTCCGCCGTTTTTCTCGACCCATTTCGCCGATTCGATCGGCTGGATGTCGACGGCGAGCCCGAACACGTGCATCGATCGGTCGGGCGGGTTCAGCACATATCGTGACGCGAGTTCTTCAGTGCCGAACTTCTTCACCGCCTCGTCGAACTCGTCCTGCTGTTGCTGACGGCTTCGCTTGCCGTCGTTCAGGCAGAGCTGAACGCCCTGGTCAGAGGCCGTCGAGCGGAGCTTCTGCCATGCGCTGAGAACCGCGGGCGGCAGGCCTTCCGGCTTTTCGTCGAAGTAGCGGGCGTCGATCGGGCACGGTGGTCCGTCGGGCGGTCCGGGCACTTCCGCGACGATGGCGAGCGACTTTCCCGGATGACGGTCGAACACGAGCGTCAATCTTCCCAGGTATCCCAGTGCGCCTCCGGCGGAAACCACGAGTGCGACGATCACGAGCACGCCCAGCACGACGCGTCTGGAGGTCTTGGACATGAATCGGATAATACGGCTTTGCCCGGCGGCGTCTGTCAGCAACCCGTAACAGTCCGTCTGCAGCTGTGTGCCGGTGAACGTGGTGCGCAACACATCCGTTCGGCCCATCAGGGAGATCAAATGTGATCGGTGAACGAATTCTGGCCCCTTTCGCTGCCGCGAAACATGATGGCAACATCTGCGTCGGCCGAGAACCGGCCCGTTGTTGTGAGGTCTCAGGAGGACCGTTTTCATGTCCGGCCGAATTGTTTCTTTAGTTGCTCTTCTCGCGTCGCTTCTCGCCTTCACCGGTACCGCGCAGGCCGCACCGGTACCGCACCGGGCCACCGCGCTCGTTCTGTCGGTCCAGTACTCCGACGTCGAGGACAACGTCTTCAAGGCGACTGTCCTGACCTGCGAACGAGGTGACCAGCACCCGCGCAGGGCCCTCGCCTGCGCGACGCTGGCCTCCGCCGGTACCGACCTCCAGGCCATGAGCGCCGACGGCAGGGCGTGCACGTTCATCTACGCGCCCGTCGAGGTGTCGATGTTCGGTTTCTGGCGCGGTGAGCCCGTGAACGAGAGGCACACCTACCCGAACTCGTGCGTCATGCTGGCGCACACCGGTGCTTTGTTCGATTTCTAGCACCGGTCATCAATGTGGTGCGGGGCGCGGCAGGGGCGCTCCGCACCACATTTCTCTTCCCCGGAATGGGTGTTGCGCCGAATGGCGGACGATCCTCGGCGTGTGCGAGGGTTGGATCATGGCCGCCACCACCCGCTTCCCGCTGCTCTCCTGGACGACCATCACCCCCGTGCTCGGCGTGCTCCTGCTCGTCCTGACCTGGGGGAGTGACCTCGGCGGCGTGCTGGTCGCGCTCGTCGCCCTCGTGCTCGCGGCGACCGTCCTCGCCGCCGTGCACCACGCGGAGGTCGTGGCGTTGCGGGTGGGGGAGCCGTTCGGGTCACTGGTCCTCGCGGTCGCCGTGACCGTCATCGAGGTGGCCCTGATCGTCACGCTGATGGTGTCCGGCGGACCGGAGGCGTCCTCGCTGGCGCGGGACACCGTGTTCGCGGCCGTCATGATCACCACGAACGGCATCGTCGGCATCGCGTTGCTGCTCGGCGCTCTCAAGCACCACACGATCCTGTTCAACGCGGAGGGCAGCGGCGGCGCGCTCGCCA
>JASLAV010000697.1 GCA_030146905.1 Lentzea sp.
TCGCGGCGAGGAACTCGGCCGCCTCGGCCGGGACGGACCAGGCGCCGCCCGCGCGGTCGGCGCTGTCGCGGAAGTAGCGCACGACGACCAGCCGCGCGGTGACGTCGGGGGCCAGCGCGGCGAGCTCGTCGCGGATCGGCTGCAGCCGGGCGACGACGTGCCGGATCTGCTCGTCGACGCCCTCGGAACCCCGCCGGACGATCTTCCAGGGCCTCTCGTCCGGCTCGACGCCGAGGCGGGCCGAGATCTCGCCCGCCGGCACGGTCTCGCTCGACAGCTCGAAACAGGTGAACTGCTCGACCCTCATCAGCACCGCGCCACGGGCTGGGCCTCCAGCAGCGGCTCGTCGGCGCGGGCGTCCAGCACCAGCGGCACCAGCGCACGGGCCTCCTGCTTCAACGGCACGATCCGGTCACCGCCGCGCAGGTACTGGGACTTGATGCCGTGCAGAGCCAGTTCGTCCCGCACGTCGACGTACTGCGCACTGGTCAGCACGTACCCGCAGGGAGCCTCGACCACGTCCGACGGGTCCGGGGCCTGGTTGTCCGCTCCGCCGAAGTAGATCGGGCCGGACCGCACGGCACGCGACGCGGCGTTGGCGGCCTCGATGGCCGAGCGCTCGGACCGGACGAACGACTGCGTGCCGTCCAGGGCCTTCAGGTGCGACTCGACGCGGAACCGGGGCGTGTTGTCGACGTTGGTCTCGACCAGCAGGCCCATGCCGTGCTTCAGCCCGCCGGTGTTGCGCAGGATGCGTTCCTGGCCGTCACCGGCGACTTGGCGGATCGGCTCACCGGTCACCGGGTCGACGTAGATGCCGTAGACGCCGGAGGTGCGGCCGGCGGCCTCCACCGACGGGCGGACGTAGGACCGCGACAACGTCTCGGACAGGTCGTGCACCCCGTCGGCGACGTTGAGGTTGCGCGGCCACAGCCAGAGGACGTCCTTCACGTAGTACGGCGCGGTCGGGCCGAACTCGTGGAGGTCGTGGATCACGTCGGGCTGCCAGTCGCGGATCACCGCGGCCATCGCGCGGGCTTCCGCGGTGCGCAGCAGCAGGTGGTCGCGGTTGATGTCGATGCCGTCGGAGTTGCCACGGGTGCCGGCCACGCGGCCGTCCGGGTTGGCGTTGGGCACGAACAGGTACGCCACGGACGAGGTTCGGGGCAGCGAACGCATGCGGATCAGGCACGCCTCGCGGCCGGCGGGTTCGTCGCCGTGCTGGGAGCAGATGAAGAGCACCACCGTGCGCGCCGAACGGGAGCCGGCGCGCACGAGCTGGATCGGACGGCCCTGGGCGGTCCTGCCGATCTCGGACACGGGCAGGCCCGTGGCGCGCAGGTAGTCCTGTTCCTCGGCCTCGGTGGTCCACTCGCCGGTGAGCTCGAAACCCGTGCGCGGCTCGGGAGCGGCCGTGGCCGGAACGGGAACCAGCAACGAAGCAGCGGCCAGTAATGCGATCAGTCCCCTCATAGAGGAGACTTTGCCGCCTGTGTCAACCGCCGTGCCGTGCGGTTCCAGTCGACGAAACCGTGGATCACCAGGCCCGCGAAGATCACGTAGACGAACGCGCTGAAGTACAGGCCCGACTGGATCTGCAACGGCACGCCGATGGCGTCGACCACCAGCCAGACCAGCCAGAACTCCACGAGGCCCAGTCCCTGCAGGGCGAACGCCAGCACCGTTCCGACGAAGATCGCGGCGTCCGGCCACGGATTCCACGAGGCGTCCAGCGCGTCCAGCACCAGCGCGAACGCCACCGTGCCTGCGACGAAGACGCCCGCCACTGCGGCACGCTCTCGCCAGGAGCCCTTGCGCACCACCACGCCGAAGATCGGGTCACGGCGGCGCACCCACGCGTACCAGCCGTAGACGGCGATCAGCCCCACGACGACCTGCCGGGTGGCGAGACCGCCGAGGTGCGACGACAGGTAGACGGTGAACAGCAGTGCGACGGAGACCAGCTGAACGGGCCAGGTGAGCAGTGATCTGCGCTGCGCGAGGAACACCACCGCGAGCGCCAGCACCTGCCCGACCAGCTCCGTGTACGCGATCTTCTGGCCGAAGATCGTCAATCCCAGCTCGTACCACACGGCTTGTTCCCCCGCGGTTCAGTCGCAGTACACCGGTGTTTCCTACGGTCCCACCATGTCATCTTCCCTAGCACTCGCGCTCGTCCCTTTGTTCCTGACTTCGCCGGCGGCGCCCGTCATCACACCGACGGTGATCACGCAGACGTTCGAGGAGCCAGCGGACGCCGACGACCCGGCCATCTGGGTGAACCCGCGCGACACCGAGCGCAGTGTGGTCCTGGGCACGCTCAAGGAAGGCGGCCTCGCGTCGTTCGACCTGAACGGCCGCACCATCGGCGTCCTCCCCGCCCCGCAGCCGCCCACGCCGGACGCGAAGCCGGGCCGCTACAACAACGTCGACGTGCTCGGCGACCTGGCGTTCGTCAGCGACCGCGGGCGTGACCGCGTCCGGGTGTTCCAAGTGGACGAACGCGGCGCGAGGGACGTCACGAACCCCGCGACCAGGCCGGTGTTCTCGAAGACCGAGGCCGAGGTCGACGACCAGCACACCGTCTACGGCCTGGCCGCCGGTCGCGTCGGCGGCAGGGACGTCGTCGTCACCAGCCGCCGCAGCGAGACGAGCATCGCGCTCCTGCACGTGGTGAAGGGCGGCACCTACGACACCCGGAAGGTGTCCACTCTGGACCTCCCGAGCACCTTCACACTGCCGGACGGCCGGAGCTGGACGGTGTGCGGCGAGCCTGGCGAGGGCCCGCAGGTCGAGGGCATGGTGATCGACGAGAGGACGAACACCCTCTACGCGGCGCAGGAGGACGTCGGCATCTGGCGCATCCCGTTGCACGCAAACGGTTTCGGCAGGCCGCAGCTCGTCGACAAGGTCCGCACGTGGGGCGCGCCGCAGAAGTACGACCCCGTGACCGAGGAGTGCGTGCCGGACGGCCCGAACCCCGGCTTCGGCGGCCGGTGGCTCGAAGCCGACGCCGAGGGCCTCACGATCGCGGGTGACGTGCTGCTGGCGTCCAGCCAGGGCGACTCGCGGTTCGTCGCCTACCGCAAGGCCGACATGAAGCCGCTCAAGGACTTCCGGATCGCCGGCGTCGAGCACTCCGACGGCGCCGACGTCGTGCTGGGCGAGCTCAACCTGCTCGTCGTCCACGACGGCGAGCGTCCGGACGGCACCGGGTTCGCGTTCATCAGGTTCTAACCTGTCCCCCATGGGGACGCTCAGCCAGGACCGGCTCAACAGAGCGCTGGTCGAACGCCAGATGCTGCGCGAGCGCGCCCGCACGAGCGCGCTCGCCGCCATCGAGCACCTCGTCGGCATGCAGGCACAGGAGCCGAAGTCGCCCTACGTCGGCCTCTTCTCCCGCGTGCACGACTTCCGCCCTCAGGAGCTCGAAGACCTGCTGACCGGCAGGCAAGCCGTCCGCATGCTCCTGATGCGCGGCACGATCCACCTGGTCAGCGCACGGGACGCGCTCGGGCTTCGCCCCCACACCCAGCTCAAGCTCGACCGCGAACTGCGCAGCGGCCCGTTCGCGAGCAGGCTGCGCGACCTCGACCTCGACGAGGTGGCGGAAGCGGGCCGTGAGATCCTCGACGACACCCCGCAGGGCACCGCGGACGCCGGCAGGCAGCTCCAGCGGCGCTGGCCGGACCGCGAGCACACCGTCCTCGGCAACGCCCTGCGCAACAAGCTCGCCCTCGTCCAGCTGCCGCCGCGCGGCCTGTGGCACCGCAGCGGCCGGGCCGTCTGCACCACGATCGAGAACTGGTCGGGTCAGCCGCAGCAGGCCATGGCCAGAACCGAGCTCGTCCTGCGCTACCTCAACGCCTTCGGCCCGGCGACCGTGATGGACGCCCGGCAGTGGTCGGGTCTCACCCGGCTCGGCGAGGTCTTCGAGCAGCTCAGGCCCGAGCTCGTGACGTTCAGGAACGAGGCCGGCAAGGAGCTGTTCGACCTGCCGGACGCCCCACGTCCCGACGCGGGAACCCCTGTCCCGGTGCGGCTCCTGCCCGAGTTCGACAACATCCTGCTGGCGCACGCCGACCGCCGCAGGGTCATCGCCGACGACCGGCTCGGTGTCGTCATCGGTGGCAAGCCCACGGTCCTCGTCGACGGCTACGTCGTCGCCACCTGGGCGATCACCGAGGACAGGACCGTCACCGTCGACTACATCGACACCCTGCCCGTGAGCAGGCAGAAGGCGGTCGCCGAGGAGTGCGACCGCCTTCAGGACTGGATTCGGGCCTGAAGCGCGAGATCAGGCCGCGACGTCGACGTGCGCGCCGTCGCCGACCACCAGCCGGTGCCGGCTCGCCGACCCGACCCTGGCCCTGCGGCCGATCAGCGACGTCTCGATCCCGGACACCTTGTGCACGGACGCCTCGTTCAGCACGATCGAGTCGGCCACCCCCGACTCGGTGATCCGGCAGTCCGCGCCGATCGACGTGTACGGCCCGATGATCGACTCCTCGACCAGCGTCCCGGCACCGATGATCGCGGGCCCGACGATGCACGACCGCACCACGCGCGCGCCCTCCTCGACCACGACGTCACCGATCAGCCGCGACTCGTCGTCGACGATGCCCTGGATGTCGGTCCGCAGCCCCATCAGCAGCTCGCGGTTGCACTCCAGCACGTCCTCGACCCTGCCGGTGTCCTTCCAGAACCCCGAGTACATCCGCGCCCGCACATCGCGTTCGTGGGTCACGAGCCACTGCAGCGCGTCGGTGATCTCGAACTCGCCGCGCCACGACGGCTCGATCGCGTCGACGGCGGCGTGGATCGCGGGCGTGAAGAAGTAGACGCCGATCATCGCGAGGTCGCTGCGCGGTTCCTGCGGGTGCTCGATCAGGCGCGTCACGCGCGAGTTCTCGTCCACCTCCGCGACGCCGTAGAGCCGCGGGTCCTCCACCTTGTCCACGAGCACCTGCGCGGACGGCCGCAGCCGCGCGAACTCGTCCGCGATCTGCCCGATCCCCTCGACGAGCACGTTGCCGCCCAGGTACATCACGAAGTCGTCGTCACCGAGGAACGGCCGGGCGATCCGCACGCAGTGCGCGAGGCCCAGCGGCACGTCCTGCTGGATGTAGGTGATCGACACGCCCAGGTAGGACCCGTCGCCGAACAGCTCGGAGATCTCCCGGCCGCCCTCGCCGACGACGATGCCGATCTCGGTGATCCCGACGTCCCGCAGGTTCTCCACCACGTACTCGAGCACCGGCTTGTTGGCGATGGGGACGATCTGCCTGGGCAGCGGGTATCCGGCCGGGCGCACGCCCGTGGACAGCACAAGGGCTTTCATAGTTCCTCCACCGCGACGGAACAGTTCGGGTGGAGACGAGACTCCGTCCGCGCGCTGGACCGGAGCTGGAGAACTGTCAGAACACGAGGAAGGGGCCCCGCGCACGATGTTTTGCGCGGGGCCCCTTCCAGGTGGTGGGAGCTACCTCTCCGACATCGGGGTGCCCGTCGGGGGCGTCGGAGCGTCGGTCAGGCGGCCACCGACGTTCGCCGGCATCTCCTGCGAGGCACGCGGCATCGGTGACTGGACCTGCGCCTCCTCCTGCGCACGGGCCAGCCAGCCCTCCCAGCGCTGCTGCATCGGGCGGACCAGGCCGCCGCCCACGCCGATGACGATCACACCGGCGACGGTGGCGAGGACGGCGATCAGGACCGGCATGGTCACCGAGATGGCGATGCCGAGCTGGTTGAGCGCCGCGATGACGCCCAGCGCCATCACGAAGCCGTAGGTGATGTTGCCCATGAGCTTCGTGTACGAGCGCTGGCCCAGCGCACCGGTCACGAGACCCTTCAGCGCGGTGCCGATCGCCGAGGCGACGATCACGAGCACGATCGCCACGACGATGCGCGGCAGGTACGCGATGACGTCGTTGAGCAGGGCGCTGACCGGGTTCGAGGCGCCGAAGACGCCGAACGCCAGCTGCAGCGCGATCAGCAGCACGAAGTAGTACACGATCTTCGCGATCAGCCCGGACGCGTCCATCGACGACTGCCGCATCGCACCGCTCAGGCCGGAGCGGTCGACGAGCTTCTCGAAGCCGACGCGCTTGAGCAGGAACCCGACGCCCTTGGCGAGCGCCTTGGCGATGAACCAGCCGATGACCAGGACGACGAGGAAGCCGAGCAGCTTCGGCACGAACGTGGCCACCATCGCCCACGCCTGGCCCAGGCCCTCTGTGATTTGCGAGCCCACGGGCCCTCCTAGAACAAGAGTTGCGGTGAGTGAAGATCCGTCGCGGTGATCGTTTCGCGGATCACACCGCTGTACAACTTCGACACTGTGACACGAAAGGGTGGCTGACGTGGATTTTCGTCCCCGCAGAGTCCAGAGTGGAATCACCGGTGGGGACCGGGGAGAGGGAAGCGCCCGCCACGCTCCGTGGCGGGCGCTTCCACGTTCCTAGCCCTGGCCGATGCCGGCGCTCAGGCCGCGGCCGTCGAGGTAGCCCTGGATCCGGTCGGGCCGCAGGGTGGGCGCGGCACCGCCCCCGCCGTCCTTCGGCACGTCGGGCCGCGGGTCGCCGGGGCACTGGGTGCTGCTGCCCGGCAGCGCGCCGTCGACCAGGTACCGGTCGATCTTGGCGTCGACGCAGGCGTTGCCGCCGTTGTAGAGGCCGTGCTTGCCCTCGTCGACGACGGTGATCAGGTTGTGCCCGAGCCGTCCCGCCATGGCGGGGCCGCTCGCGTACTGGGTCTGCGTGTCGCCCTCCGACTGCACGACGACGCCGACCGGGTAGCCGTTGCGGACGAGTTTCACCGGCGGCTCCGGCGGGGTGAACGAGCGGAACGTGCACGTCATCGGCGCGGCCCGCACGATGCCGTAGCCGTAGGGGTAGCGCTCGCGGAACGTGCGCATGTCCTCGTAGTAGAGGTGCAGGTCGGTCGGCCAGTCGGACTCGCAGGTGACCGTGTCGAACACGCCGGACCGCAGGTCGTCCACACCGGTCTTCGCGAGCACCTGACCGGCCTTGGCGCCCTCGGCGTTGGCCGGCTGCTCACCCGACCGCAGCTTGGTCACGATCGTCGCCAGGTCCGACCAGAGCGGGCGGTAGCGGGCGCCGACACCCATCGCGCCGTCGAAGGACGACCGGTCGTGCTTGTCGACGGGTGCGGTGTGCAGCTTGGCCGCGACCTTCTCGACCTCGGCCAGCACCTCGTCCCTGGACTTGCCCAGCCCGAACTTCTCGTTGCGCTCCCCCACCCAGGCGGCCCACGTCTCGACGTCGTGGCGGTAGGCCACGGCCTGCTGGCGGAACTGCTGGTGCCAGATCCACTCCGGGTGCACGGCGGAGTCGAGCACGCTGCGGTCGAGCCGGTCGGGGAACAACGTCCCGTACACCGCGCCGAGGTACGTGCCGTAGGAGTAACCGAGGTAGCTGATCTTCGCCTCGCCCAGCGCACCGCGCACGACGTCCAGGTCCCGCGCGGTGTTCGCGGTGCTGATGTGCCGGCGGATCCCGCCGCTCGACTTCTGGCAGGCCTCCTCGGCCTCGCGCGCCTCCGCGGCCCACCTGCCGAAGTCGTCGTCCGCCGGCCGGGACACGGGCTGGGCGATCGCGGGCGCGGTGCGGCAGTTCAGCGCCGTCGAGCCGCCGACGCCGCGCGGGTCGATGCCGATGATGTCGTAGACCTGCCCCGCGCCGGACTTCGACAGGAACTGCGGCAGGCCGAGGCCGGAGCCACCAGGTCCACCTGGATTGGTGAACAGCACACCGCGCCTGCGTTCGGGCGACGCCGCCTTCTTGCGGCTGATCACGAGGTTGATCCGGTCGCCGGCAGGAGCGGTGTAGTCGAGCGGCGCGACGAGCGTCGCGCACTCCAGTTCGGCGAGCCTCCCCCCGCACGGCCCCCAGGTGACCGGCTGGGAGTAGTACGCGGTGAGGGGATCGGGAGGGTCGGCTGCCGCTGTGACGCCCGTGGCCGTGAGAACGACCACGCCCAGGACGAAAGCGAGGAACCTATGCAAGATCAAACCTCCGCGCCGTACGAGAAAGACCTTCGCTACCCGAAGGTATGGCCGTTCCCACGGCTCCACGGGTTGTGTCACCCGTCCCAGTGATGCCAGCTCCGTGGCCTTAAGCTGCGGGTATGACCAGCAGCAAGGCGAAGGAGGAGCACCCGCCCGCGCTCTCCGCCCGCACGATGCGCAAGATCGAACGCGCGTCCGGCTCACTCGCCACCGCCAGCGTGGCCGAGATGGAGCGGCGGCTGCCCTGGTTCGCCCGGATGCCGGCCGACCAGCGCGCGAGCGTTCTGCTGCTGATCCAGAACGGCGTCGCGGGCTTCGTCGAGTGGCTGCACGACCGGCAGCAGGCGATCCGGCTCACCGCGGACGCGTTCCGCAGCGCCCCCAAGGACATCTCCCGCTGGGTGAGCCTGCGCCAGACCGTCGAGCTGGTCCGCATAGCGCTGGAGCTGTTCGAGGAGCAGATGCCGCAGATGGCGGCCACCGAGGCCGAGCGCGCGCTGCTGATGGAGGGCGTGCTGCGGTACGGGCGGGAGATCGCCTTCTCCGCCGCCACCTCCTACGCGGCGGCCGCCGAGGCGCGCGGCGCGTGGGACGCGCGACTGGAGGCGCTGGTCGTCGACGGCGTCGTGCGCGGCGACCCCGAGGAGTCGCTGCTCTCCCGCGCGGCCGCGCTGGGCTGGGACCCGGCGCTCGAGGCGACGGTGCTGGTCGGCAACCCGGGCGGCGAGGACCCACCGGCGATCATCTACTCGGTGCGCAGCAAGGCGGCTCGCGCGGGCCGGCCCGTGCTGCTGTCCGTGCAGGGCTCGCGGCTGGTGGTCGTGCTCGGCGGGTCGACGGAGTCCGGTGAGGACGTGCTGGGGCGCATCG
>JASLAV010001022.1 GCA_030146905.1 Lentzea sp.
GAGGTCGAGTACCGCTCCCGCACCAGCGACGGCAGCGAGCCGAGGACGGCCATCGGCGGACGGCAGCTGCTGGTCGACAACGGCAGGAACGTCGCGCCGGACGACCCGCCGCACCCGCGCACCGCGGTCGGGTTCTCCCGGGACGGCAGGAAGATGCACGTGCTGACCGTCGACGGGCGGCAGGGCGCGCACCTGCCGGGCCTGAGCCTCCCCGACCTCGCCGACGCCATGATCGAGCTCGGCGCGCACAACGCCCTCAACCTCGACGGCGGCGGCTCGTCGACCATGCTCGCCCGCCGGCCCGGCACGACCGCGCTGGAGACGGTCAACACGCCCTCGGACGGCGCGGAGCGGCCCGTCCCCAACGGCCTGGCGCTCTACGCGCCCACCGGCACCGGCCGCCTCACCGGCTTCGACGTGCGGACCGGCAGCACGCGCGTCTTCCCCGGCATGACGCGCAGGATGACCGTGCGGGCCCACGACGAGACGTACGGACCGGCAGCCGGCGGCCACGTCACGAGCGCGACGGGCGGCTGGGCGATCGGCGACACCTTCCACGCGGCACGGCGCTCGGGCCCGGCGTCGTTCACGGCGTCGCGCGGCCGCACGTCCAAGGCCACCGGGCTGACCGTGCTGGGTGAGCTCACCCGGCTCGCACCGGCAGAGCCGCGGATCAGCCTGAACGCCGGGGAGCAGCGCCCGTTGCGGGTCGACGGCTTCGACGCCAGGGGCTTCAGCGCGCCGATCGAGCGGGCCGACCTCGACCTCCGCTACGACCGCGAGGTCGTCGAGGTCACCCCGGACCTCCGGATCCGGGCGTTGAGGACGGGCGCGACCACGATCACGGCGCGAGCGGGAGGCGAGGAGACTCGGATCGCCGTCACCGTCGGCGCCGCGGACGAGCTGGTCGCGTCCTTCGACGACGCTCCACAGTGGACCTTCGGGTCCGCGCGGGCGACCGGCTCCGTCAGCCCGGAGCCCCACGGCCACACGGGTACCGGGCTGAGGCTGAGCTACGACTTCACCCGGTCGACCGGCACGCGCACTGCTTACGCCACCCCTCCGAAGCCGATCCAGGTCGACGGGCAACCCCTGTCCCTCTCCGCTCAGGTGCACGGCAGCGGCAAGGGCGAGTGGACGGCGTTCACGGTGACGGACTCGACCGGCCGGTCACGGGCGCTCTACGGCCCGCACATCACCTGGACCGGCTGGGGACGGGTCGAGGTCCCGGTGCCGCCGGAGCTCGAGTTCCCCGTCCAGGTCACCAGGTTCTCGGTGGTCGAGACCGGCGCCGCCCGCTCGTACACCGGCGAGGTGGTCGTCGACGACATCACCGCACGCGTTCCGCCCGAGGTCGCTCTGCCCCCGGCCCCCGAGGTCAGGGAGGACGTGGTCGGCCGGGCGGAGGGCTGGACGTTCGCGGTCATGTCGGACGCCCAGTTCGTCGCACGCGCCCCCGACAGCGACCTGGTGAGGTCCGCGCGCAGGACGTTCAGGGAGATCAGGGCGTCAGGAGCCGAGTTCGTCGTCATCAACGGCGACCTCGTCGACGAGGCCTCTCCCGAGGACCTGGACCTGGCGCACCGGATCCTCGACGAGGAGCTGGGCGGGTTCCCCTGGTACTACGTGCCGGGCAACCACGAGGTCATGGGACCCGGCACGATCGACAACTTCCGCGCCGAGTTCGGCGCCACCCACCGCACGTTCGACCACAGGGGCACGCGGTTCGTGCTGCTCGACTCGTCGGCGGGGACGTTGCGGGGCGGCGGCTTCGACCAGGTGGAGATGCTCGGGACGGCGCTGCGGACCGCACGCGGCCAGGCCGTCGTGATGATGCACCACCCGCTGCGCGACCCCACGCCCGCGCGCACGAGCCAGCTGTCCGACCGGATGGAGGCCGCGTATGTCGAACGGCTGCTGTCCGAACGGGACGAACCCACGGCGTTCATCGCCGGGCACGTCGGCGGCTTCTTCGCGTCCACTGTGGACGGCGTGCCGCACGTGGTGAACGGCAACTCCGGCAAGGCACCCGCCGAGGCGGACGGGTTCACCGGCTGGACGCTCGTCGGCGTCGCGGACGGGGGCGTCAGGGCCGAGATCCGGCCGCACGTGGACTCGCTCCGGGTCCACGCTCCCGCCCACCTGGGCACCGGTGATCGGGAAACGGTTGCGGCGACCCTGAAGCAGGGGCCGCGGACGCTGCCGGTGCGCTACCCGATGGGCGTGGTGTGGCACGGGTCACCCGGCCTGCACGTGGGCGCGGCGGAGGGGGTCCGGCCGTGGCACGTGGCGAGGCTCGACCCCGGCTCGGGTGTCCTCATCGGAATCAGGCCTGGTCAGGTCGAGATCTCCGCCACGGTCAACGGTGTGCGGAGCAGCGCGGACGTGCGCGTCGGGCCGCGCGGGACCGGCTGACCTGGTCTGGGTGAGTGTGGTGTGAGGCGGTGGGGGAAGATACTCGTCATGACCACCGCCGACAACGGTTTCGCCGACCTGGGGCTGCGGCCCGACATCCTCAACGCACTCACCACTCTGGGCTACGAGGAGCCGACGCCGATCCAGAGCGAAGCGATTCCGCCGCTGCTCGCTGGCAACGACCTGCTCGGGCAGGCCGCCACGGGCACGGGCAAGACGGCGGCGTTCGCGTTGCCGCTCCTCGAACGCATCGCGGACAGGATCGGCAAGGGTGAGAAGCCACTCGCCCTCGTGCTCGCGCCGACCCGCGAACTGGCCGTCCAGGTGTCCGAGGCCGTGCACCGCTACGGCCGCCACATGGGCACCCGCGTGCTGCCGATCTACGGCGGCCAGCCGATCGGCCGTCAGCTGCGCGAGCTCTCGCGCGGCGTCGACATCGTGGTCGCGACCCCCGGCCGCGCGATCGACCACCTCCAGCGCGGCACGCTGCAGCTCGGCGACCTGCAGGTCGTCGTGCTCGACGAAGCCGACGAGATGCTCGACATGGGCTTCGCCGAGGACATCGACGCGATCCTCTCCGAGACCCCTCCCGAGCGGCAGACCGTGCTGTTCTCGGCCACGATGCCGCCGCGCATCGACCGCATGGCCAAGAGCCACCTCCGCTCGCCGGTGCTGATCCAGATCGAGCGCGAGAAGACCGAGCCCGGCGAGGCACCGCGCGTCCGTCAGACCGCGTACCTGGTGCGCCGCGAGCACAAGCCCGCCGCGCTCGGCCGCGTGCTGGACGTCGAGTCGCCGACCGCCGCCGTCGTCTTCTGCCGCACGCGCGACGAGGTCGACCAGCTCACCGAGACGCTGAACGGCCGGGGCTACCGCGCCGAGTCGCTGCACGGCGGCATCAGCCAGGAGCAGCGCGACCGCGTGATGGCCCGCCTGCGCGGCGGCACCGCCGACCTGCTGGTCGCCACCGACGTCGCCGCCCGCGGCCTCGACATCGAGCAGCTCACGCACGTCGTCAACTACAACGTGCCGTCCGCGCCGGAGTCCTACACGCACCGCATCGGCCGCGTGGGCCGTGCCGGTCGTGAGGGTGTCGCGATCACGCTGGTCGAGCCGCGCGAGAACTCGATGCTCAAGACGATCGAGCGCGTCACCAAGACCAAGATCCCCATGGAGAAGGTGCCGACGGTCGCCGACCTGCGCGCACGGCAGCTGGAGCTGACCCGCTCGTCGCTGCAGGAGTCGCTGATGGAGGACGACCTGTCGCGGTTCCGCGTCGTCGTCGAGACGCTGGCGGACGAGTTCGACGTGATGGACATCGCGCTGGCCGCGGTGAAGCTCGCCCACGAGGCCTCCGGTGCCGCCGCGGACGAGGAGGAGATCCCGGAGGTGCGCGCGCGTGAGGACCGCCCGCGCCGCGACGGCGTCGCCGCCGGTCCCCGCCGCGAGCGCCGCGGCCCGTCCGAGGGCATGACGAGGCTCTTCCTGGGCGCCGGCCGCTCGTCGGGCATCCGGCCGCAGGACATCGTCGGCGCGATCACCGGTGAGACGGGCCTGAAGGGCCGCGACATCGGCGCGATCGAGATCGCGGACCGGTTCTCGCTGGTCGAGGTGCCCGGTGACTCCGCGAACGACGTGATCGAGCAGCTCAGGGACGCCACCATCAAGGGCAAGCGCGTCACCATCCGCCGCGAACGCCAGCCCCGCTGACGCCCGTGGAGTTCCAGTACTTCGCCTGGCTCTCCGAGGACAAGGAGTCAGTGGAGGACGCGCGTCAGGTCGCCAGGATCGGAACGGGTCCCGGCGGCCGCACCGTTCAGGAGCTGTACACGGCCGAGTCCGGCTGGGTACCGACCGAACTGGTCCACGACGTGCAAGACCTGCGCAAGCAGGGCTGGCTGATGAAGATCACCGCGCAGGACGTCGAGGTGTTCAAGGTCGTCCTGGCGCAGCGCCGGGCCTGAACGCTCACGGCTTGCGCGCCTCGACGAGGAACCTCGTCGAGGTGCAGGCGAACTCGCCGTGCTCCTGGATGTGCGCGTGCACGTCCAGGAGCCGGTCCCGGTAGGCCTCCACGGTGAACCCCGGCACCGTCCACAGAACCTTGCGCAGGAAGTGCACCACCGCGCCGACGTCGAAGAACGCCACCCGCAGTGCCACCGGCTCCAGCCGGAGGACCTCCAGCCCGGCGGCCTCGGCGTCCGCCCTGGCCCGTGACGTGCCGCGGGCGTCGCCGACGGGCTGCGGCCCCATCATGAAATCGGTCAGCTCCCGGTTCGTGCCCTCGCCGATCTGCTGCGAGAAGTACGTCCCGCCGGGCTTGAGCACCCGTGCGATCTCGGTCCACGGCGTGACCACGGGGTGCCGGCTGATCACGAGGTCGAACAGCTCGTCGCGGAACGGCAGCGGACCGGCGTCCGCCGCCCGCACGACGAGCGCGTCCGGCAGGTTCCGCGACGCCACAACGGCGTTCGGCGGCCACGACTCCGTGGCGGCGAACAGCGGCGGCTTGACCGGCGCGGAGGCCGTGACCTCTCCCCCGCCGGTCTGCAGGTCCAGAGCGGACTCCACGGCGGCGAGCTTCGACGCGATCACGGAGGCGTAGCCCCACGGCGGGCGTTCCTCGATGGCCCTGCCCTCGAACCAGGAGAAGTCCCAGCCCTCCAGCGGTACCGCGGCCCCCTCGGCCACCAGCTCCTCGAATGACCCCATGGGCACGGATCGCACCACACCCCGCGGCGGGTGGCCACCGAAAATGGGCGGCACCCGTCCCCGGCTGCGAGACGCCGCGTCCTGATTCGTCTCGCGCACAACGGAACAGGTGCCGCCGAGGTGGTACAACGACCGGACGGCCGTGCGGTTACGCCCGGAGGCGGTAATGCCGCAGGACCGTTTGGCCTACCGAGTTGCCGTCGGTGTCCAGGGCGACCACGCGTAGCGACACGTGACCACCGGCCGTCCCGCCCGAGGGAACGAGCGCCTTCACGGACACCCGGTCGAGGCCGTCGTCGAACGACGCGCAGGTCTTGAGCTCACGCAACGTGCCCGGCTTGCGCGACGCGGTGAACCTCACCGGCAGCTTGCCGTCCGCCGGAGCCGAGAACCGCAAGGGGTTGGGTTCACGCTCCGCGATAGGTGCCGAAGCTCCAGCGGTTGCCCTCGGGGTCGGCGACGGTGAAACCGCGCGAGCCGTAGTCCTCGTCGCGCAGCCCGCGGATCTCGGTGGCACCGCGGGCCAGCGACCGCGCGTGGACCTCGTCCGGCCGGTCGGTCACCACGTAGATCGACCCGGCGCCCGCGCGCGTCGCCTCGACCTCGCCGACCGAACGCACGACGGATCCCAGCATCACGCCGCCGCCTTCCGGCCAGACCATCTCGCAGTGCACGACCTCGCCTTCGGCCTCTCCCGGCACGACGAGGTGCTCCCGGAAGCCGAACGCCTCGACCAGGAACCGGACCGCCGCGGGAGCGTCCTGATAGGACAGAGTGGGCCAGCAGGTGGGTGCAGGTGTTGTCATGGCGCCCACCCTGCGCTCTGCTCCGGCTCACCGCCTTGTACGAATGGAAGCTCCGCCGCGATCCACTCGGTCGGTGTCGCCCCGCACAACGCGCGCCAGTCGCGGTTGAAGTGCGCCTGGTCGGTGGAGCCGCAGGCGGCGGCCACCTCGGTCAGCGTGGGACGCCGCTCGCCGCGCAGCATCCGGCTCGCCCGCTCGAACCGCATGATCCTGGCCACGACCTTCGGCGTCAGCCCGTACTCCGCCGCGAACCGCGCGCTCAGGTGCTGACGGGACCACCCGACCTCGGCGGCGATCTCACCGACCGGCACCCCTGCCGCGAGCCGCTGCCACGCCCACGCCACCTCGACCCGCTGCCTGACCGGCCGCACCAGCCGGCCCAGCACCTCGTCCACGCACGCGAACCGGTCGGTCCACGTCGTGGCCTCCTGCAACCGTTCGCGCAGCTCGGCGGCCGGTGCGCCGAGGGTGTCCAGCCCGACCGTCACGCAGGAGAGCTCACCGGCGGGCATGCCGAAGAACGCCCTCGTCCCCAACGGCGTGAGGTCGCACTGGACGCCGTGCTGGAACCCGTCGTGGCTGATGATCACGGCCTCGTCGTGCAGCCCTCCGCACAGCGCGGCGAACCGGCCGTCCGCGAGGTCGACCGTGCCGTCGACCGTGACGACGAGGGTGAGCGAGCGCGACGGGAGACCGCGGTGGATGCCGGGTCCGGTCCGCATCCGGTACCCGGAGTACCGCGTGACGAACGGCCTCAGGCGCGGGTGCGGCAGGCCGACGACGTGCTCGACGTCCACGGCCCCGATGCTAGACCCGTACTGCAGCGCCTAGAACAGTTCTTTCAGAACCAGCAGTCCCGCGCCCACCGGCACCAGGTCGGCCCCGTAGGACGTGACGCTCACGTCCACGTCCGGCATGGCCCGCAGGTACAGCTCCGGCGACTCCAGCACCTTCCGTCCACACAGGACGACCTGGTCGAGGTCCAGCAGCTGCACCAGGTTCGCCACCGCCGCCCCGAGCACCCGCGCCGCCTCCACGCCGGTGGACGCGGCGTGGACCGCCTCGACGCATCCACGCCGCCCGCACACGCACAGCGGGCCGTC
>JASLAV010000825.1 GCA_030146905.1 Lentzea sp.
GTCCGCGAACACCTGTGGCCGCTGGTCGGAAGCGGTGCGGTGAAGCCGATCGTCGGCGAGGTCGTGCCGATGGCGGACGCCGCCAGGGCCCACCGGCTGCTCGACGAGGGCGACGTCTTCGGCAAGGTCCTGCTCAGGCGATAGCGGTGGCGGAGGCCAGCGCGGTCCGGGGAGCGGTGCGGAACTCCAGCCCGTACTCCTCGGACCACCGCGTCAGCACTGCCTGCTCGTCGGGGCGGTCGACGTCGTCGGCCAGCACGGTCGCCCCCGGCGCCAGCACGGCCCGCAGCACGGGCAGCGCCGGGTAGCGGGAGTCGCCGGACCCCGGCCCGTCCACGAGCAGCAGGTCCACCAGGCCGAACCGGTCGACGTAGGCGAGCACCTCGTCGTGCACCTGCTGCGGCGCGTACCACTGGCCGTGACGCGACAACGCCGCCGGATGCCGTGACATCGGCGCGTGCACCACGCGAGCGACCGACCCGAGACCCTCGCGCCGTAGTTGCGAGGCGACGAAAGCGGCGATGCGTTCGTCGTGCTCGATCGACAGCAGGTGCCCGAAACCGCGCTGGTGCAACAGACGCGCCAGCAGCACCGACGAGGAGCCGCAGCCGAGCTCCACCAGCACGGTCCGCGCGCCGAGCACGATCTCGTCCATCACCGCGACGAGGGCCGACGGGCGCAGGTCGCCGGAGAGCCGGGGCAGGTACTCGGTGTCGAGCGATCCGAGGCGGTGCAGGGCCGTGAGATCGGCGAGCTCGCGAGCCAGCGAGTCGTCCAAGCAAGATCTCCTCAGTCGCTCAGGCCAGTTCGGCCACCGCCCGCACCAGGTCGTCCATCTCGACGGCGTTCGTGTAGTGCGCGAGCCCGATGCGGATGGCGCCACCGATCTCGCCGACGCCCAGCACCGAGAAGACCCCGTACTGGCCGGGATCGGCGAACGCGCAGACGCCGCGGGACGCCAGGTGCTCGACGACGTCCTCCGCCTTGACCCCGACGATCGAGAACGCCAGCGCCGGCACCCGCCGCATGGCGTCGCCGATCACCATCACGTGCCGCAGCGAACGCAGTTCGTTGATGAGGTTAGCGAGAAGCCCCGCCTGGTAGGCCTTCACGGATCCCAAAGACGTGAGCAACCGCTCACGGCGCGTGCCCGACGCCGCGTCGTCCAGGTCCGCCAGGTACTCCACGGACGCGACGAGGCCGGCGAGCATCGGGTAGGCGTGCGGGCCGAGCTCCAGGCGTTCGGGGCCGCGGGCCGACGGGTCGACCGAGACCGAGGGAAGGCGTTCCAGCACCGACGGGTCGCGGAACACCAGCGCCCCGACCGGCGGACCGCCCCACTGACCGGCGGACAGCGCCACGACGTCCGCGCCCATGCCAACGATGTCGAGGGGCACGAAAGGCGCAGCCGCCGACGCGTCGACCACCATCATCGACCCGTGCGCGCGGGCCACCGCGGAGATCTTGCCGAGATCGGGCCTCGTGCCGACGACGCCGGACGCGGCGGTGATGGCGATGAGCTTGGTGCGGTCGGTGACGAGCTCGTCGTACTGCCAGCTCGGCAGCTCGCACGTCTCGATGTCGATCTCCGCCCACTTGACGGCGCTGCCGGTGCGCTGGGTGGCGCGCAGCCACGGCGCGATGTTCGCCGGGTGGTCGAGCCGCGACACGAGCACCTCGTCGCCCATGAACCAGTCGTCCGTCATGGCGTCGGCGAGGCGTTGCAGCAGCACCGCGGAGGACGGTCCGAGCACGACACCGGCGGGATCACCGCCCACGAGGTCCGCCACGGCCCTGCGGGCGGCGTCCACGATGCCCTGTGCTCGCTGGGAAGCGGGGAAGATGCCACCAGGTCCTGAGACCGGGGCGCGCAGCGCGGTGGAGACGGCGGTGGCGACCTGTTCTGGCACCTGCATGCCGGCCGGTGCGTCGAGGTGGACCCAGCCGTCGCCGAGCGCGGGGAAGAGCCCTCGTACCCGTGCGACGTCGAACGCCATGACCCACACCGTACGTAAGAACGCAAATGCGGTGTCGGCCCACCCCCACCCGGCTAACCGTGTACAAGTCGAGGACGCGAGGATGGAGACCATGAAACAGGAGCAGCCCGTGGTGATCGTCGGCGGTCAGGACGGCGACATCACCGACATGGTCGAGCAGCCCGCCAAGGTCATGCGGATCGGCACGATGATCAAGCAGCTGCTGGAGGAGGTGCGGGCGGCGCCTCTGGACGAGGCGAGCCGCAACCGCCTCAAGGAGATCCACAAGCGGTCGATCGAGGAGCTGGAGGACGGTCTCGCGCCGGAGCTGCGCGACGAGCTGGAGCGCCTCTCGCTGCCGTTCACCGAGGACGGCACCCCGTCCGACGCCGAGCTGCGGATCGCCCAGGCCCAGCTCGTCGGCTGGCTGGAAGGCCTCTTCCACGGCATCCAGACCGCCCTGTTCGCGCAGCAGATGGCCGCGCGCTCGCAGCTGGAGCACATGCGCGGGCGGGCACTTCCGGCCGGCAGCGGTGACGTGCAGGACGGCGGCCCCACCGGCAAGGGAACGGGGCAGTACCTCTGACCCGGTCGTGGGCCCTAGCATGCGGCCCACTACTGAAGTGGTGTGAGGAGTCGCACGTGCTCGACAGAGTTCGCCGGAGCCTGGAACCCGGCTATTTCCGCAAGGTCCTCCGCGACAAGCTGGTGCGGGCGGTCGACGACGCGGTCCGCCCCTATCACCAGATCCAGCAGGGCCGCATCGACGACCTCCAGCACCAGCTCAACGAGGCGCTGCGCTACCAGGGCGACCGGCTCGCCGAGCTCACGGCGAACTACGAGCACCGCGAGCGCCGCGACCTGTTGTTCGCCGCCGAGCGCGACGCCGCCGCGGACAGCGCCAGGTTCGCGCTGGAGCACATGCGGACCGCGCCGAGCTTCCCGGACCCGCACGCCACGCTGCACCACGCGCTGAGCCTGCTGGACGTCGACGGCATGGTGCTGGAGTTCGGCGTCTACACGGGCACGACGTTGAAGATCATCGCCAACGCCGCCGCCGGTCGCGAGGTCTACGGCTTCGACTCCTTCACCGGACTGCCGGAGGACTGGCGCACCGGGTTCAACGCCGGCGCGTTCGGCGTCGAGCAGCTGCCGGACGTGCCGGGCGCCGAGCTGGTCGCCGGCTGGTTCGACGACACGCTGCCCGGCTTCATGGCCGAGCACGCGGGGCCCGTGTCGTTCCTGCACGTCGACTGCGACCTCTACTCGTCGACCAGGACGGTGCTGGAGCACGTGGGCCCGCGCCTGCGCGCCGGGTCGGTGGTGTTGTTCGACGAGTACTTCAACTACCAGGGCTGGCGCGACCACGAGCACAAGGCGTGGACGGAGTACGTCGCCGAGACCGGCATCGAGTTCGGCTACGAGGGGTACTCGTCCGACCACGAGCAGGTGCTCGTGAAAATCACGAAGGTTCCCGGCGAATCCGGACGTTGACCTCTCCGTGACCGACCGGGGGCGAGGTCTCCGTGAACTCGCCGGTACGCTCAGTCCTCGTGCAAGCCACCAGTACGCTCGACCATCCCGAGGCACCCCCTGCCGCGAACTCCAGGACGTTCGCCCGCGCCTTCGAGGACATCAAGACGGCCTGGCAGCACCGGGAGCTGTGGGGCCATCTGGGCTGGCAGGACATCAAGCAGCGCTACCGCCGGTCGGTCATCGGGCCGCTGTGGATCACCATCTCGATGGGCACCACAGCGCTCGCTCTCGGTCTGCTGTACTCGCAGCTGTTCGGTGAGACCATCTCGACGTTCCTGCCGTACGTCACCGTCGGCTTCGTCATCTGGGGTTTCATCCTCGGCTGCGTGAACGAGGGCACCGAGGTCTTCATCGCCAACGAGGGCCTCATCAAACACCTGCCGGCGCCGATCACCGTTCACGTGCTGCGGCTGGTGTGGCGGCAGACCTTGTTCTTCCTGCACAACCTCGTCGTCTACCTGGTCGTGCTGGCGATCTTCTTCTCGACGCTCAGCAACCAGTACATGATGGGCAACGACCCCGAGCCCAAGCCGGGTGTCAGCTGGGAGATCCTGCTCGCGATCCCCGGTTTCGCGCTGCTCGCGGTCAACGGCGTGTGGATCGCGCTGCTCTTCGGCATCATCAGCACCAGGTTCCGCGACATCCCGCCGGTCGTGCACAGCTTCATCAACCTGGTGTTCTTCATGACGCCGATCGTGTGGCACGCGGGTGTGCTCAACAAGGTCAGCGGCGGCGACGGGGGCTGGCGCGTCCTCATCGCGGAGCTGAACCCGGTCTACCACTACCTGGAAATCGTCAGGGCGCCGTTGCTCGGCCACGTCATCGACTGGCACCACTGGGCCGTCGTCGGCGGTCTCACGGTCGTCGGCTGGGCGCTCGCGCTGGTCGCGCTGCGCAACTGGCGCGCCCGCGTCTCGTACTGGGTCTAGAGGAGGTCGGCACACCATGGTCAGCATCAACGTCTGGAACGCATCGGTCGACTTCCCGATCTTCGACGCGAAGTCGAGGTCGCTGAAGAAGCTCGCGCTCGGCAAGGTCGGCGGCAAGATCGGCTCAGAGGGCCGTGTCCCGATCATCGAGGCGCTGCACGACATCACGCTCTCGCTCAAGCACGGCGACCGCGTCGGCTTGGTCGGCCACAACGGCGCGGGCAAGTCGACGCTGCTGCGCCTGCTCGCGGGCATCTACGAGCCGACCCGCGGCAGCCAGCGGATCGTCGGCAAGGTCGCACCGGTCTTCGACCTCGGCGTCGGCATGGACCCGGAGATCTCCGGGTACGAGAACATCATGATCCGCGGCCTCTTCCTCGGGATGACCCGCAAGGAGATGGAGAAGCGGGTCGACGACATCGCGGAGTTCACCGAGCTCGGCGACTACCTGTCGATGCCCCTGCGCACGTACTCGACGGGTATGCGCGTGCGCCTCGCGCTCGGCGTGGTCACCTCCATCGACCCCGAGATCCTCCTGCTCGACGAGGGCATCGGCGCGGTCGACGCGGCGTTCATGGCGAAGGCCCGCGAACGCCTGAAGGACCTCGTGAAGCGGTCCGGCCTGCTGGTGTTCGCGAACCACTCCGACGAGACGCTGCTGGACTTCTGCGACAGCGCGATCTGGATGGACGAAGGCCGCGTCAAGCAGCACGGCGGGCTGCGCGAGGTGCTCACCGCGTACAAGGGCCACGACCCCTTCGAGCGCATGAGCCCCGAACAGATCGCGAGGCTCGGCTACTCCTCTCCCGTCCTCAGTGGAAATGGCGGCGAATAGACCGTGAACCTCCAGGCACTGCCCAAGGGCTCCGTCGTCGCGGTGGTGGTGACCCGCCACCGCAGGGAGCTGCTCGCCGAGTCGCTCAAGGCGCTGGCGACCCAGACACGGGTCCCCGACCACCTGGTCGTCGTCGACAACGGCCCCGACCAGCCGGTCGACGACCTCGTGGAGCAGTGCCCGCTTCCCACGACCTACCTGCCGTCGCACCGCAACCTCGGTGGCGCCGGCGGTTTCGCGCTCGGCATCCTGCACGCGCTCTCGCTGGGCGCGGACTGGGTGTGGCTCGCGGACGACGACGGCCGTCCCGCCGACGAGAACGTGCTGACCGTGCTGTTGGAGGAGGCCGAGCGCCGCAAGCTCGCCGAGATCTCCCCCGTCGTCACGAACATCGACAGCCCGGACAAGCTCGCGTTCCCGTTGCGCCGCGGCCTCACGTGGAAGCGCTCCGCCGCCGACCTCGGCACCGACTTCCTGCCGGGGATCGCCTCGCTGTTCAACGGCGCGCTGTTCCGCGCCTCGACGCTCGACGTCGTCGGCGTGCCGGACTACCGGCTGTTCTTCCGCGGCGACGAGGTGGAGATCCACCGCAGGCTGGTCCGCTCCGGCCTGCCGTTCGGCACGTCGCTGCGGGTCGCCTACGTGCACCCGGACGGCTCTGACGAGTTCAAGCCGATGCTGGGCGGCAGGTTCCACGCGCAGGACCCGGAGAACCAGATCAAGCGGTACTACACCTACCGCAACCGCGGGTACCTGCTCTCGCAGCCGGGCATGCGCAAGCTCGGCGCCCTGGAGGTGTTCCGCTTCGGCCTGTACTTCCTGGCCGTGAAGCGGGACCCGAAGGCGTTCGTCGAGTGGCTGAAGCTCGTGCGGCTCGGGCAGCGGGAGCGCTTCTTCCGCAAGTGATCTGACGAAAAGGGCGGTCCCGCTTCCGGCGGGGCCGCCCTTTCGCTTGTCAACCTCCGGCGACACGGTCCCGCACTTCGAGTAACCGCTCGCGCACGCGAGGTGATCGGAGTAAGACGGGACGCGTGATCTCCCGACGCAGACTTCTTTCGCTGGCGGGCGCGAGCGCGTTGCTCGCCGCGTGCGGATCGAACACCGGCAGAGGCGGCGACGGCCAAGCCCTCAAGCAGTGGTACCACGCGTACGGCGAGCCTGGCGTGCAGCAGGCCGTCGAGCGCTATGCCAAGGCGTACACCAAGACCCAGGTCGACGTGCAGTGGAACCCCGGCGACTACGACTCCAAGCTCGCGACGAGCCTGCTGTCCGGCGACGGCCCCGACGTCTTCGAGTCCACCCCGCAGATCAGTTCGGTCAGGGCGGGTCAGCTCGTGCCGCTCGACGACCTCCTCGGTGACGCCAGGAGCGACTTCTCCGAGTCGATCCTCGCGACCCACACCGTCGACGGGAAGGTCTACGGGATCCCGCAGGCCGTCGACATGCAGATGTTGTTCTACCGCAAGAGCTTCTTCGACAAGGCGGGCGTGCGGCCGCCGTCGACCGTCGACGAGCTGATCGACGCGTCGCGGCGCCTCACCGGGAACGGCGTCAAGGGGCTCTTCGCCGGCAACGACGGTGGCGGCGGCGTGCTCGGCGGGCCCGCGCTGTGGTCGGCGGGCCTCGACTACGTGCGCGACCACCAGGTCGGGTTCGACGACCCGGTTGCCGCACAGGCGATCGGCAAGCTGCGCGAGCTGTACGCGAGCGGCAGCCTGCTGCTCGGCGCGGTGAAGGACTGGGCGGAGCCGGACGCGTTCACGCAGGGCCTGGTCGCCATGCAGTGGACGGGCCTGTGGGCCGTGCCCGCTGTCCAGAAGGCGGTGGGTGACGACTTCGGGGTGCTGCCGTTCCCGAAGCTCACGGACAACGGCGGGCAGAGCGTGCCGGTCGGTGCGTTCGGTGCGATGGTGAACGCCAAGTCCGAGCGGGTCGACGAGGCCAGGGAGTTCGTGCGCTGGCTGTGGGTCGAGAAGACCGACTACCAGGAGGACTTCAACCTGAGCTACGGCTTCCACATCCCGCCGCGCGAGAGCATCGCGGCGAAGGCGTCGAAGCTGACGTCCGGTGCGGCGGCCGACGCGGTGAAGTTCGTGCGGGACAACGCGAAGGCGTCCAACCCGCCGGACTGGACGTCGGTGATGCGCACCGCCTTCAACGACGCCGTGTCGCGGGTCGTCCGTGACGGCGCTCCCGCCGACGCGGAGCTCAAGGGCGCGGCGGCGAAGGTGCGGGACGAGCTGAAGCGCCTGTACGGATGAGGCCGGCCGGATGAAGCACAGTCGCGCGTTCTGGCTGTTCGTCGGGCCGTTCGCCGCCGGGCTGCTCGTGTTCGTGTACGTGCCGATCGGGTGGAGCCTGCTGCTGTCGTTCTTCGAGGCGCGCAACACGGTGACGCCCAGCGAGTTCGTCGGCCTGCGCAACTACGCCGACATGCTGACGGACAGGTCGTTCCTGTCCAGCCTGGGCACGTTCAGCGTGTTCGCGGCGTTCATCGTGCCGCTGACGTTCGTGCTGGCGCTGGCGCTCGCGTTGCTGGTGAACCAGATCAGCTTCATGCAGGCGTTCTTCCGCTCGGTCTTCTTCCTGCCGACCGCGTGCTCGTACGTCGTGGCGTCGCTGGTGTGGAAGCTGTCGATCTTCAACGGTGTGCGCTTCGGCCTCGCGAACACCGTGCTGGGGTGGTTCGGCGCCGAGCCGGTCGCGTGGACGGTGACGACGTCGCCGCCCTGGTACTGGCTCGTGCTCGTGACGCTGCGGCTGTGGTTGCAGCTGGGGTTCTACATGATCCTGTTCATCGCCGGGCTGCAACGGATTCCGCGGCACCTCTACGAAGCCGCGTGGATCGACGGCGCCTCCCGCAGCTGGCAGACGTTGCGGTACATCACGATGCCGCAGCTGCGCACCACGTCCGTGGCCGTGCTGCTGTTGCTGCTCATCGCGGCGTACCAGGCGTTCGACGAGTTCTACAACGTGCTGGGCACCGACCGCGGCTACCCGCCGTTCGCACGGCCGCCGTTGATCTACCTCTACTACACGGCGCTGGGATCGGGCGGGCAGGACTTCGGGCACGGCAGCGCGGGCGCGGTGGTCCTCACCCTGCTGATCGCCGGTGTGACGTTGCTGCAGGGACGGGTGATCACGCGGTGAAGGCCCTCCGGTACCTGGCGCTGTCGATGGCGGCGGTGCTGTTCCTCGTGCCGTTCTACCTGGTGCTGCGCAACGGCCTGTCCACCGAGCAGGAGATCACCGCAGCGACGTGGACGTTATGGCCGAGCGAGATCCGCTGGGCGAACTTCGCGGACCTCTTCACCAACCCGGCCGTGCCGATCGTCCGCAGCATGGTCAACTCGCTCGTCGTCGCCGTCCTGCAGACCGCGGGGCAGCTGCTGCTGTGCGGGCTGGCGGGGTACGGGCTCGCGCGGATCCCCTACCGCTACGGCAACGTCGTGCTGTACCTCGTCGTCGCGACGCTGATGATCCCGGCGGCCGTGACGTTCGTGCCGACCTTCGTGGTGGTCTCCACGCTGGGCTGGGTGTCGGACCTGCGCGGGCTCGTGATTCCCGGACTGTTCAGCGGGTTCACGACGTTCCTGTTCCGCCAGTACTTCCTGAACTTCCCCAGAGAGCTCGAAGAAGCGGCGCGAATGGACGGCCTGGGCCATTGGGGCACGTACTGGCGAATCGTCGTGCCGAACTCCAAGGGTTTCTTCGCCGCGCTGGGCGTCATCGCTTTCGTGACGAGCTGGAACCAGTTCCTGTGGCCGCTGGTGATCGCGCAGGACCAGGACTCGTGGACGGTGCAGGTGGCGCTGTCGACGTTCCTGACCTCGCAGTCGATCGACGTGGTCCAGCTGTTCCTGGCCGCCGCGGTGTCGATCCTGCCTCTCGTCGTCGTTTTCGTCGCTTTGCAACGACTACTGGTCCGAGGCGTGACGGAAACCGGCGTGAAGGGGTGAACGAACGGCGAAAGGCCCGGCCGTGAGAATCGGCCGGGCCTTTCCGCGTGAATTCGGTCAGTCGTCGAGCGAGCCGGAGAGCGGCGTGCCCTCGGTGAAGAACGGCGCGATCTTGTTGTCGAACACGGTCAGCGCGGAACCGATGGCCATGTGCATGTCGAGGTACTTGTAGGTGCCGAGACGGCCACCGAAGATCACGTTGCGCTGGGAGGCCTCCGCCTTCGCGAGCTCGCGGTAGCGCTCCAGCTTGGTGCGGTCCTCAGCCGTGTTGATCGGGTAGTACGGCTCGTCGTCCTTCTCCGCGGCGCGGGAGAACTCGCGGACGATGACCGTCTTGTCCGCCGGGTAGTCGCGCTCCGGGTGGAAGTGGCGGAACTCGTGGATGCGGGTGAACGGGACGTCCGCGTCGTTGTAGTTCATGACCGGCGTGCCCTGGAAGTCGCCGATCGGCAGGACTTCCTGCTCGAAGTCGAGCGTGCGCCAGCCGAGCCAGCCCTCGGAGTAGTCGAAGTAGCGGTCCAGCGGGCCCGTGTAGACGACCGGGGTGCCCTCCGGGATCTCGTCACGCACCTCGAAGTAGTCCGTGGACAGCTTCACGTCGATGTTCGGGTGATCCGCCATCTTCTCGAGCCACGCGGTGTAGCCGTCCTTCGGCAGACCCTCGTAGGTGTCGTTGAAGTAGCGGTTGTCGAAGTTGTAGCGCACCGGCAGGCGGGCGATGACCGCCGCGGGCAGCTCCTTCGGGTCGGTCTGCCACTGCTTGGCGGTGTAGTCCCTGATGAACGCCTCGTACAGGGGGCGGCCGACCAGCGAGATCGCCTTCTCCTCCAGGTTCTTCGCGTCCTTGGAGTCGATCTCGGCGGCCTGCTCGGCCACCCACGCCCTGGCGTCCTCCGGCGACATGTAGCGGCCGACGAACTGCGACAGCAGGCCCAGCCCCATCGGGAACTGGTAGGCCTGGCCGGCGTGCATGGCGAACACGCGGTGCTGGTAGCCGGTGAACTCGGTGAACTGGTTGACGTAGTCCCAGACGCGCTTGTT
>JASLAV010000853.1 GCA_030146905.1 Lentzea sp.
CCTGACCGAGCCCGACGACGAGACCGCGCAGGCCCTCAAGACCGCGCGGCTCAACACCAGGCCGGAGTGGGAAGCGGTGTACCGCCTGGAGTTCAGCGCGTGATCACCGTTCCCGACGGCTTCGGCGACGGCCTCGGCGAGGGCGTCGAGCAGTGGGTGGCGCGGCTCCCGAGACTCGCCACGAAGGCCTGCGCACGCTGGAGGCTCACGCCGGACGGCGCGCTGATGCACGGCTTCTGCGCGGTCGTGCTGCCGGTCCGCCGGCCGGACGGGCACCCCGCCGTCCTCAAGCTGACCTGGGTCGACGGGGAGACCGAGCACGAACCGCTGGCCCTGCGGCTCTACGACGGCAACGGCGCGGTGCGCTTGCTGGACCACGACGCCGAGCTGGGCGCGTTGCTGCTGGAACGCCTCGACCCCCACTCGCTCGACGACGAGCCGATCGACCTGGCCGTCGGCGTGATCGGCGGACTGCTGCGCCGCCACCGCGGAATCCAGGCGCCTGAGGAGATCCGGCGGTTCGCGAACAACCTCCGCGGCCATCCCGCGATTCCACCGAGACTGCTCGACGCCGCCCGTGAGGCCGGGACCAGGCCGATGGGCACGACGCTCGTCAACGAGGACCTGCACTACCAGAACGTGCTGCGCGGCGACCGGGAACCGTGGCTGGTGATCGACCCGAAGCCGCTGGCCGGTGACCCCGAGTACTGCATGATCCCGTTGCTGTGGAACAGGTTCGACGAGCTGGACGGCCACAAGGGCCTGACCGGCCGGTTCCTGGCGATCTGCGACGCGGGTGAGCTGGACGTCGCGAAGGCCCGCGACTGGACGCTGCACAGGGCCGTCGCCAACTGGATCTGGTGTCTGGAGGAGGACATCGGGCACATGGCCGTGATCTGCGCCGACATCGCCGAGTGGGCGGCCCGCTCCTGATCTAGCCTGAACGGGTGGTTGCCGTGAATCGGGTCTTCATCGCTCAGCTGGCCGGACTCCCCGTCTTCGGCCCCGACGGCGAACCCGTCGGCAAGGCCCGCGACGTCGTGATCAGCCTGCGCATCGACCGGCAGCCGCCGCGCGTGCTCGGCATGGTCGTCGAGCTGGTGACGCGCCGGCGGATCTTCGTGCCGATGCTGCGCCTCACCTCGATCGAGCCGAACGCGGTGACGCTCGCCACCGGGTCGGTGAACCTGCGCCCGTTCCACCAGCGCGTCAACGAGGTGATGGTGATCGGCGAGCTGCTCGACGCCAAGATCCAGCTCGACGACGGTGCCACGGCGGTCGTCGTGGACGCCGCGATGGAGCTCACCCGCACCCGCGACTGGCGGATGGTCCGCGTCGCCGGGCGGGAGCGCACCGGCCGGTTCAGCCTCAAGGGCCCTGTCCAGGTGTGGAACTGGGAGGACGTCCGGGGCTTGAGCGTCAACGAGATGGCGGGCCAGCCGCAGGGCGCGCACCAGCTGGTCGCGGTGTTCGAGGGCATGCGCGCGGCGGACGTCGCCCACGCGCTGCACGAGCTGCCACCCAAGCGCCGCCACGAGGTCGCGGACGCGCTCGACGACGAACGGCTCGCGGACGTCATCGAGGAACTGTCCGAAGAGGACCAGAAGGACGTCCTCTCGCACCTGGACGAGGAACGCGCAGCCGACGTCCTGGAGGCGATGAACCCCGACGACGCGGCGGATCTGCTCGCCGAGCTCTCAGAGGGCACCAAGGACCGGCTGCTGGAGCTGATGGAACCCGAGGAGTCCGCACCGGTCCGCCGGCTGCTGGAGTACTCGTACGACACGGCCGGTGGTCTCATGACACCGGAGCCGATCATCCTCACGCCGGACGCGACGATCGCGGAAGCGCTGGCGCGGGTGCGCAACCCCGACCTCACGCCGGCGCTGGCGTCGATGGTCTTCGTGTGCCGCTCCCCCTCAGCGACGCCGACCGGCCGCTACCTCGGCTGCGTGCACATCCAGCGGCTGCTGCGCGAACCGCCGTTCGACCTGGTCGCCGGGGTCCTCGACATGGACCTGGCGCGGTTGTCGCCGAACGCCTCGCTGAGCGACGTGACGCGCTACTTCGCGACCTACAACCTGGTGTGCGCACCGGTGATCGACGACAGTGAGCACCTGCTCGGCGCGGTGACCGTCGACGACGTGCTGGACCACCTGCTGCCGGACAACTGGCGCGAGACGGGACTGAACCATGCCTGAACCACTGCCCCGGCGCAGGCTCGACCAGCCGCGCGAACCTCGCGGTTTCCGCGTGTCCATCGACCCCGACAAGTTCGGCCAGCTCTCCGAACGGCTCGCGCGCTTCCTCGGCACCGGCAAGTTCCTGTTCTGGCAGACGCTGCTCGTCATCGCGTGGATCACGGTCAACCTCGTCGCGGTGTCGCTGCGCTGGGACCCGTACCCGTTCATCCTGCTCAACCTGGCGTTCTCGACGCAGGCCGCCTACGCGGCGCCGTTGATCCTGCTCGCGCAGAACCGGCAGGACGACAGGGACAGGGTGTCGCTGGAGGAGGACAGGGCGCGGGCGGCGCAGACCAAGGCCGACACCGAGTACCTGGCGCGTGAGCTGGCCGCGGTGCGGCTGGCGCTGGGCGAGGTGGCGACGCGCGACTTCATCCGCGGTGAGCTGGAGAAGCTGGTGAAGGAGCAGAACAACCTGAAGAAGGTCAGGCCCTGACCTGCCCGCTCGCGACCAGGTCGTCCAGGACCTCGTGGATCGCGGGGGCGGTCTCGGCGTGTGCGCGGTACTCGTCACGCGTCACGTAGGTCAGTTCGGCGATCTCGCTCGTGGGCCGCGGCGTGCCCAGCAGCTGTGCCGTGAAGCAGGTCATGTCGACCATCGCGCCTTCGCCCTCGCCGTACGCGGGAGCGACGTAGCGCCGGAGTTCCGCCGGTGCCGCGAGCTCGATCCCGAGCTCTTCGCGCACCTCCCGGCGAAGCGCTTCGACTCCGGTCTCACCGGTCTCGATCTTGCCGCCGGGGAGGTAGAAGGCCTTCTTGTTGCGTGAGCGCGCAACGAGGAGGCGGCCAGCCTCGACGTGCACGAGTCCCACCACCGTGATCACGGGTACAGGTCGTCCGCGGCGAGGCGGTCGCACGTGCGCCCGAACGCTTCGAGCTCGCCGGGGCCGAAGCTCTCCCCGAAGTGCTCGGCGACGCCGGCGAGGTGGGTAGTGGAAGCACTGCGCAGACGTTCGGCACCGAGCGGTGTGAGCACGGCCACGATGCCGCGTCCGTCACCGTCCGCGCGTTCGCGTCCGACGAGACCGGCACGTTCCAGGCGGTCCACCAGGCGGGTCACGCCAGAACGGGACAGCAGGACGGCGTCGGCCAGTTCAGTCATGCGCATGCGCGTGGAAGGCGTCTCGGCCAGTTGGACCAGCACGTCGTACGCCGCGAGCGAAAGGCGCTGCTCAGCAATCAGTTCGGCCTCGAGGACCCTCGTGATCCGTGCATGCGCGCGGAGGAACGATCGCCACACCCCTAGCTCGACACGGGTGGGCAACCGGGAACTACCCGATTCCGGCACGGGCGTCGATGTTACGGACAGCGCCCACCCCACTACGACCTGGGCCTGTGCTCAAATGTGACCGGCCGGTAGGACGGGCGTGAACCGGACGTAGCATGGCCGGGTGACCACCACGCAGCCCCTCCCCACCGTCGAGGACGTCCGCAAGGCGCTCTCCGGCGTGCAGGACCCCGAGATCCGCCGCCCGATCACCGAGATCGGCATGGTCAAGGACGTCGAGGTCGGGTCGGACGGTGCCGTGGTCGTCGGGGTGTTCCTGACCGTCGCCGGGTGCCCGATGAGGGACAAGATCACCTCTGACGTGACCGCCGCGGTGTCCGCTCTCGACGGCGTCTCGTCCGTCCGGGTGGACCTGGACGTGATGAGCGACGCCCAGCGCACCGAGCTGCGCAAGACGCTGCGCGGCGGCACCGAGGAACCGGTCATCCCGTTCGCCCAGCCCGGCTCGCTGACGCGGGTGTACTGCGTCGCGTCGGGCAAGGGCGGCGTCGGCAAGTCGTCGGTCACCGTGAACCTGGCGGTGTCCATGGCCGCGCGCGGCCTTTCGGTCGGCATCGTCGACGCGGACATCTACGGCCACTCGATCCCGCGCATGCTGGGAGTGGAAGGCCGGCCCACCCAGGTCGAAAAGATGATCATGCCGCCGCAGTCGCACGGCGTGAAGGTCATCTCGATCGGCATGTTCACCCCCGGCAACACGCC
>JASLAV010000880.1 GCA_030146905.1 Lentzea sp.
GCGACCTCGACGACGTCGGGGTGCGAGACGAGCGCGGCCTCCAGCTCGACCGAGGAGATCCACTCGCCGCCGGACTTGATCAGGTCCTTCATCCTGTCGACGAGCCGCAGGTAGCCCTCGCCGTCGATCGTGGCGAGGTCACCGGTCCGCAGCCAGCCGTCGCCGGTGAAGCTCTCAGCCGAGTCCACGAGGAAGTAACCACCGGCCACCCAGGGGCCCGCCACCTGGAGCTCACCGACGGACCGGCCGTCGCGCGGCAGCTCGACGCCCGTCTCGACGTCGACGACCCGCAGGTTCACGAGCGGCAGCGGCTGGCCCTGGGAGGCCCGCACCGCCACCTGCTCCTCCTCGGTCGCGTCCCGGTGCCGGGTGCGGGTGCCGCCGATCGTCCCGACCGGGCTGATCTCGGTCATGCCCCAGGAGTGGGTGATGGGCACGCCGATCGCGGAGCGGTAGGTCTCCGACAGCGCGGGGGCGATCGCCGAGCCGCCGCCGAGCAGGAACCGCGTGGCGCTCAGGTCGCGGGACCGCAGCCCGGGAACCAGGCTCGTCCACACCGTCGGCACGGCGCCGGCGACGGTCACGCGTTCGGACTCCATCAGGTCCAGCAGGTGGTCCGGGTCGGAGGACGGGCCGGGCAGGACCAGCGAGGCGCCCGTCATCATCGCGCCGTAGGGCAGCCCCCAGGCGTTGGCGTGGAACATGGGGACGATCGGCATCACGACGTCGCTCTCGCACAGGCCGATGAAGCCGGCCGCGAGCGTTCCCAGGCAGTGCAGGATCGTCGACCGGTGGCTGTAGAGCACGCCCTTGGGCGGTCCGGTCGTGCCGGAGGTGTAGCAGAGCCCGGCTGCCAGGTTCTCCTCCGCGAGCGTGAAGGAGTCCTCGAACGAGCCGGTGAACGGCTCGGCCGGGGTGACCAGCTCGTCGTAGTCCAGGACGCGGGGGTCGGCGGGGACCTCCACGTCGCTGTCGTCGGGCAGCACGACCCAGTGCCGCACCTTGGGCATCCGGTCGACGCTCGGCCAGATCCGCGGCAGCAGCGCGCGGTCGACGAACACCACGTCGTCCTCCGCGTGGTTGACGATGTACTCGAGGTGCTCTGCCGAGAGCCGGATGTTGATCGAGTGCAGCACCCGCTTCGTGATCGGCACCGCGAGGTACAGCTCCAGGTGGCGCCGCGTGTTGCTCGCGAATGTGGCAACCCGCCCACCGGCGGGGACGACGAGGGAGTCGAGAGCGGTGGCGAGCCGCCGGGTCTGTTCGGTCACGTCCGCGTACGTGACCCGCTCGACGCCGGCCGTCACGACCTGCTTGTGCGCGTGGAGTCGCTCGGCCCGCTCCACGACGTGGGCGATGGTGAGCGGCCGAGGTTGCATCAGCCCGTCCATGAGAAGTCACACTAAGTGAGCTACCGGGCGGGGGAGAGGGAAGAACCTTCCACTCATTCTCCTGTCCTGGCAGCGACTTCCCACACGACTCACGCGCGGTAGGCGTCGCACGCCAGGGTGATCAGGTCGGTGAGGTACCGCGGTGGCTGGTCCTTCCACCACGCCAGCCAGACCGCGATCGGCGGCGTGTCCACCACGGCCCGGTAGGCGACGCCGGGGCGCGGGTTGAGGCTCGCGGTGGCCTCCGACGTCATGCCGACGGCCTGCCCCGCCGCGATCAGCGTCAGCCACTCGTCGACGCTGTGGGTGTTGCGCACGACGGCGGGCGCCGTGCCCGGCTGCCACAGGTCCAGCGTGGTCGTCCCGGTGCGGTCGTCCACCGCCAGCGAGTACCGCGCGAGGTCCGCGAGCTTCAGGGAACGCTTGCGCGCCAACGGGTTGTCCGTCGCGACCACACCGTAGCGCCGTTCGGTGCCCAGCAGGGCCGTCTCGAAGCGCGGATCGTCGAGGGCCTTGCGCAGCACCGCGACGTCGGCGGTGCCCTCCGCGAGACCGGCGGTGAGCGAGTTCGACTGGACGAACACCAGCGGCAGTCCGGGGTGCTGGGAGGCCCATGCCTTCTGCACGCGCCGGGTGTGCTTGCCCAGCGCCGCCCAGGCGTAGCCGATCCGCAGCTCTGTCAACGACTGCGCGGCGATGCGATGCAGGTGCGCGACCTCGTCCAGCACTCTGCGCGCACCCTCCAAGACCAACGCCCCGGCGGCGGTGAGCGCGACGTGCCGTGTGGACCGTTGCAGCAACCGCACGCCCAGCTCCGCCTCCAGTGCGGCGACCGACCGGGACACCGACGCCTGGGTGAGGCCCAGTTCCCTTGCGGCGTCGGTGAAAGTGCCCGCGTCGACCACCGCGACGAACGCCCGCACGTGCCGCAGATCCATGCGTCCAGCGTATAGGTCGGGCGGCCGATGCATTTCCCGCATCGACGCCGGAACCGCAGGCTGGTGGCATGAAGAGCATCAGCGGTTTCGCGACGATGACGGCGAGTGCGGCCAGCAACCAGCTCGGTGCCGCCGTGGGCGCCCACGCGTTCGCCGCCATCGGTCCCGCGGGGGTCGTGGCGGTGCGCCAGTTCGTGGCCGCGGCGGTGCTGCTCCCAGTGGCCAGGCCGGATCTGCGGAGGTTCACCCGGGCGCAGTGGTGGCCGACGATCGCCCTCGGCCTGGTGTTCGCCACGATGAACCTGAGCCTGTACATGGCGATCGACCGCATCGGTCTCGGTCTCGCCGTCACGCTGGAGGTGCTCGGGCCGCTCGGCATCGCGCTGGCGGGCTCCCGCACGCGCCGGGACTTCCTGTTCGTGGTGATCGCGGCCGTCGGTGTCTACGTGCTGGTGCTGCCGGGACCGAGCAGCGACTACCTCGGCGTCGGGCTCGGCCTGCTCGCGGCGGGCTGCTGGGCCGCCTACATCCTGCTCAACCGCCTGGTCGGCGCGCGGCTGCCCGGCCTGCAGGCGCCCGCCGTCGCCACCGCGATGTCGGCGACGCTCTACGTCCCCGTCGCGGCGCTGCTGGTCCTGCAGGGGAAATTGACGGGGATGGCGGTCCTCTACGCGGTCGGCGCCGGCGTGTTCTGCAGCGTGGTGCCGTACGCCGTCGACGTGATCGCGCTGAGGAAGGTGCCCGCGCGGCTGTTCGGGCTGGCGATGAGCGTGCACCCGGTGCTGGCGGCACTGGCGGGCCTCGTGGTGCTGGGGGAGGCGCTGGAGACGCACCACTGGGCGGGGATCTTGCTCGTCGTCACCGCCAACGCACTGGCGGTGACTTGCTCGAAGTGGTCTGGATCACCTACCGTCAAGCCTGAAATGTGAATCCAATTCACTTAGCGGGGTGTTCATGCGGACCGAAGTCTTGACGGTGGTCGCCGCACTCGTCGGTGCGGCGCTGGTCAGCGGCCCGTTCGCGTGGGCGGAACCCGAGCCGTACCTGGTGGGCAGGGGCATCTCCGACGTCACCGGCCCCGCCGCCGAGAACGGCATGATGGGCTACTCCAAGTTCGACCAGAAGACGACGGGCATCCACCAGCGGCTGCGGTCACGCGCCTACGTCGTGGTCGACCGCGAGACGAACAAGCGGGTCGCGTACGTCAACGCCGACCTCGCGATGATCTTCCGCGCGGTCGGGGAGGGTGTCCTCGCCAAGCTCCAGGCGAAGTACGGCAGCACCTACACGCGCGAGAACCTGCTGCTCTCCGCCACGCACACGCACAGCGGGCCCGGCGGCCAGTCGCACAACCTCGCCTACAACCTCTCGATCCTCGGCATGCAGCCCCAGGCGCTCGCGGCCGTGGTCGACGGCATCACCGAGTCGGTCGTCGAGGCCCACGACGACGTGAA
>JASLAV010000901.1 GCA_030146905.1 Lentzea sp.
GTCCGGCCTGCTGGCGCTCATCACGTCGGGACCGGGCCTGCGGGTCGGGCCGATCCACCGCGCCATCACCGGCACCGGCCTGGGCGCGTCCGACCTGGTGGCGGCGTGGGAACGGGCCGGGCTGGCGGTGTCGTCGTTGCCCTACGTCGTCGATCCGGAACCGGGCGTGGTCGTCGTGCGCTGCCCCGACGAGGTGCTGCGCGTCGAACTGCCTGCGGGGCGGGGGATCGACCACGCCGTCGTGGAGTCGCTGCTGCTGCACACCGCGCTCGGGCTGGACCCGGAGAGCCCGAACGTCCGTCCGGTCGTCGACGCGTCCGCGGAAGCCGAGGCGGTGCTGCTCATCGCGCCGGTGCCGTTGCGGGAAGTGCTGGCCGGGACCAAGATGCCGCGCAAGAGCACGTACTTCACGCCCAAACCGCGCAGCGGCCTGCTGCTGGCCGACCTGACACCCTAGGGCCCTGCCCGGCGGGTTCGTTCGACCCTGGTCACCGGCCGGCCGCGTGGCGACACTTCCGTACATGCACGTCAAGCACCTGACGGTGTCGCGAGCGGCCGGCCACCGCCGCGGCCCAAAGGCGGGTCACGCGGTGTTGTCGTCGTGTGACAAGGCTTTCGTGCGCTCGGCCGGTGCGTCCGCGCACCGCCGGCTCCTCCTCGCCCTGCACTTCGCCGAGGACGAGGACCGGTGGCGAACCGCCGCCACCGGACGAGGCGGGCCCACCCCCGGTGGGCCCGCCGGAGCGCTCAGCGCGGTCCGGTCCGCCTGATGCGGCCGTTCCGGTGATTCAGCCGGCGCCTCGTGTTGCCGATGACCGTTCACCGGAACCCGTGCACCCCGACCCGTGAGGCACCCGAGATGGAACCCCGACCGCGCCTGCTGGAGGTGCGTCGCCGGGGTGCGTCGCTGGCGCTCGTGGGCGAGGTCGACCTGAGCAACAGCGAGCTGCTGCGGACGGAACTGGACCTCGCCCGCGCGTTCGGGGACGGCGAGGGGGACGTGGTGGTCGACTTCACCGACCTGACGTTCATCGGGTCGAGCGGCATGCACGTGCTGATCGAGACGGCGGAGGCGCTCGGGGAACGGCGGCTGGTGCTGCTCGGAGACGGGTGGGCGACCTACGTGGTGAACCTGCTCGACCTCACCGCGCGGTACCCCAACATCGTTGTCGCACAATGAGGTCCACCATGTCCACTGAGGACGGTGCTAGGGTCGGTCGCATGGCGGTGCGAGCGATCAGGGGAGCCACGCAGATCGACGCGGACTCGCGCGACCTGCTGCTGGAAGCCACGGCAGAGCTGGTGCGGGAGGTCATGTCCCGCAACGGCCTCACACCGGACGACCTGGTGAGCGTCATCCTCACCGCCACACCGGACATCGTGTCCGAGTTCCCCGCCTACGCCGCGCGCCAGGCCGGACTGTCCGACGTGCCGCTGCTCTCCGCGACCGAGATCGCGGTCCCCGGCTCGATGCCCCGCGTGATCCGCCTGCTCGCGCACGTCGAGACGGACCTGCCGCGGTCCTCGGTCAAGCACGTCTACCTGCGCGGGGCTGCTGCTCTGAGGACCGACCTCAACCACTGACGGCGCCACCCCCGGGGCCGGCTGTCCCGGCCACCGCGCGGGGGTACAGGCCGTCCCGAGTGCGGCGTGAGCGTCCGCACCAGGCACAATGACCGCCGTGGGCGTCTCGGAGGGAGCTGTGGTGGGCCAGGGTCAGTTGCGCGGCGTGGTGGCACTCGACGGACCGTCCGGCACCGGGAAGTCCACGGTCGCGAAGCGCCTGGCGATGGCGCTGGACGCGCGTTACCTCGACACCGGCTCGATGTACCGGGCGATCACGGTGGCCGTGCTGCGCGCCGGTGTCGACCCGGCGGACGAGGTCAAGGTCGCCGAAGTCGCCGGCAACGCCGTGCTCGTGGTCGGCACGAACCCCGCGAAACCGGGCATCACGCTCGACGGCGACGACGTCTCGGCCGAGATCCGCGGGCCGGAGGTGACGCTGGCGGTCTCGCCGGTGTCCGCGGCCCGGCACGTGCGGGAACTGCTCGTGGCCCAGCAGCGCGCGATCATCGCCGACGCGCTGGACCACGTGGGCGGCATCGTCGTCGAGGGACGCGACATCGGCACCGTCGTGTCGCCCGGCGCCCCGCTGAAGGTCTACCTGACGGCGTCGGCGGACGCGCGGGCCGCGCGCAGGACCAAGCAGGACAACGCGGCAGGACGTGAGTCCACTGTGGACGCCGTGCTGGCCGACGTGCGGCGCCGCGACAACTACGACTCCACGCGCGCCGTGTCGCCGTTGAAGGCCGCCGACGACGCCGTCGAGGTCGACACCACCCACCTCGACCTGGCCGGCACCGTCGACGCGTTGCTCGACCTGGTGGAACGGCGCGGGCTGCGGGTGACGGGGTGACCCTTCCCGGCGGCAGCTCGCCGTTGCTCACCGATCTCGGCAGGTGGATCGCCCGCGTGCCGTACTCGTGGCAGTTCCGGGTTCGGGTCCACGGACGCGACCGCGTACCCTTGAACGGCGGCGTGGTCGTCGTCGCGAACCACAGCTCGATGGCCGACGGGCCGATCCTGTTCGGTGCGCTGCCCCGGCGCGTGACGTTCCTGATCAAGCAGGAGATGTTCCGAGGCGTCGCGGGCTACCTCCTGGGCAAGATCGGGCAGATCCCCGTCAAGCGCGGAGAAGCCGACCGCACCGCGCTGACCAGCGCGTTGTTCGTGCTCAAGGCCGGTGGCGTGGTCGGGGTCTTCCCCGAGGGCACCCGTGGCGAGGGGGACGTGGCGAACGCGCAGAACGGCGCGGCGTGGCTGGCCAAGACGTCCCACGCGATGGTGCTGCCGGTCGCCTGCCGCGGCACCTACCAGGCCAAGGGCTGGCGACCCGTGGTCGACGTGCTGATAGGTGAGCCGTTCCACCTTCCCGAGGGGAAGGGCCGAGCGGCCCTCGGCGTTGCCACCGAGCAGGTGCGCGATCGCCTGGCGACACTGGTCGCCGAACTGGATGGACTTCGTATGAGTGAGGGAAGACGATGACGGACCTGGACGGCACCTGGGAGGACGAGGCCGACTGGTCAGCCTTCGGCGACCTCGACGGGGGTGACGGCGACGACAGCGCGCCACCGCAACCCGTGCTCGCGGTGGTCGGGCGACCGAACGTCGGCAAGTCCACGCTGGTCAACCGCATCATCGGCCGCCGAGAGGCCGTGGTGCAGGACGTACCGGGCGTGACGCGCGACCGGGTGGCCTACGACGCGCTGTGGAACGGCCGCAAGTTCACCGTGGTCGACACTGGCGGCTGGGAACCGGACGCGGTGGGCCTGCAGGCCGCCGTGGCCGCGCAGGCGGAGCTCGCCATGGCGACCGCCGACGTGATCCTCGTGGTCGTGGACGCGACGGTGGGTGCGACGACGACCGAGGAGGCCGTCGCGAAAGTCCTGCGCCGCTCCAAGAAGCCGGTGATCCTCTGCGCGTCCAAGGTGGACGACGAACGCCTGATGGCCGACGTCGCGTCGCTGTGGGCGCTGGGCCTCGGCGAGCCGTTCCCGGTGTCCGGCCTGCACGGCCGCGGCTCCGGCGACCTGCTCGACGAGATCCTCAAGAAGCTGCCGGAGACCCCGCGCGACGACTTCGGCGC
>JASLAV010000908.1 GCA_030146905.1 Lentzea sp.
GGAGAAGTCCGGTGACGGCTTCGTCGTGCACTACGCGATCGCGGACCTCGGGCTGTTCGTGACGCCCGGTGGTGCGCTGGACGCCGAGGTCCGCCGGCGCGGGCAGACCGTCTACCTGCCCGACGGCAACGTGCCGCTGCATCCGACGGTGTTGTCCGAGGGTGCTGCCTCTCTCTTGCCCGGTGTCGTGCGGCCCGCGGTGCTGTGGACGTTCACGTGCTCGGCCGACGGTGTTCCCACGGCGGTCGAGGTGCGGCGGGCGCTGGTGCGTTCCACCGCCCAGTTCGACTACGCGTCGGTGCAGGAGTCGTTCGACGCCGGCACTCCGCATCCGTCCGTCGCCGCGCTGGCCGAGTTCGGCCCGTTGCGCCGTGCGCTGGCCCGTGAGCGCGGGGCGATCGAGCTGCAGCTGCCGGAACAGGAGATCGAGCCGGACGGCGACGGCTGGCAGCTCGTGATCCGGCCGCGGGCGCGGGTCGACGCGTGGAACGCCGAGATCTCGCTGATGACCGGCATGGCGGCCGCGTCGATCATGCTGGAGGCACGGGTCGGGATCCTGCGGACGCTGCCCGATCCGGACGCGTCGGCCGTGGAGTCGCTGAGGAAGTCCGCCGCGGCTTTGCGGGTCCCGTGGCCCGCCGACGTGTCGCCGGGGGCGTTCCTCGCGGGTCTCGACACGTCCACGCCCGAGGCGTTGGCGCTGTTCACGGACGCCACGCGGTTGTTGCGCGGTGCGGGCTACTCGGCTTTCAACGGCAGCGTTCCCGACGTGGTGACGCATGCGGGCGTGGCGGCGCCGTACACACACGTGACCGCGCCGCTTCGACGGCTGGTCGACCGCTTCGCCACGGAGGTCTGCCTCGCCGTGACGGCGGGGGAGGAGCTGCCGTCCTGGCTCGCCGAGGCCCTGCCGCAGCTGCCGTCGCTGATGGGTGCGTCGGACTCGCTGGCGTCGAAGGCGGACCGGGCGGCGCTGGACCAGGTCGAGGCCTGGGTGCTGGCCGGACGCGTCGGGCAGGAGTTCGAGGCCGTCGTCATGCGGTCGGGGGACAACGAGGCCGAGGTGTTCGTGGCGTCGCCGCCGGTGCTCGCGAAGTGCTCCGGGAAGCGGCTGCCCGAAGGGGAGCGGATCCGGGTGCGGCTGACGGAGGCCGATCCCGCCGCGCGGCGGGTGCGGTTCGAGCGCGCCTGAGTTGTCCACAGATCGCCGAGCGGTGGGTTGACAGGCCGGTTTCGCTCGTAGGTTCACACGTAGTGGCCGGTCTGGCCCCCTGGGTGGGTGGGGCGCGCGCCAAAGCGAGCGCAAGGTCACGTTGGTCCACCTGGCCCTCGCGGTCCGTGTGAAGATGCAGGGGTGACAGAGATTCGTGACCTCACCGTCGGCGTCCTGGGCGGCACCGGAGCACAGGGCAGGGGCCTGGCGATCCGCTGGGCCAAGGCGGGCATCAAGGTGATCATCGGCTCTCGCAGCGCAGAGCGCGCGGAGCTGGCGGCCAAGGAGATCGTCGAGGTCGCCGGCGGCGACGTGCGGGGCGCTGACAACTCCGACTGCGCTGCCGACTCCGACATCGTGCTGGTGGCCGTCCCGTGGGACGGCCACGGCGACCTGCTGGCCTCGTTGCGCGACCAGCTGGCCGGGAAGATCGTCATCGACTGCGTGAACCCGCTCGGGTTCGACAAGCAGGGGCCGTTCGCGCTGCAGGTCACCGAGGGCAGCGCCGCCCAGCAGGCCGAGCTGCTGCTGCCGGAGTCGCGCGTCACCGCCGCGTTCCACCACGTGTCCGCCGTGCTGCTGGCCGACCTGAGCGTGTCCGAAGTGGACATGGACGTGCTGGTGCTGGGCGACGACCGCGAAGCCACCGACACCGTTCGCGCGCTGGCCGAGCTGGTTCCCGGCTTCCGCGGCGTCTACGGCGGCCGTCTGCGCAACGCCCACCAGGTCGAGGCGTTCACCGCGAACCTCATCGCCGTCAACCGCCGCTACAAGACCCACGCCGGTCTGAAGATCACGGGAGTCTGATGCTCCCCGTCGACGACCTCGGTGAGCCGGTGGCGCTGGACCAGCCGCGGCGCGTGGTCAGCCTGGTGCCGTCCATCACCGAGGCCGTCGCGGTCAGCGTGCCCGCGTCACTGGTGGGCGCCACAGACTACTGCACGCATCCGTCCTCTTTGGACGTCGCCAGGATCGGCGGCTCGAAGTACCCGGACGTGGAGAAGGTCCTGGCGCTGAAGCCGGACCTGGTGATCGCGAACTCCGAGGAGAACCGGGCGGAGGACGTCGACCGGTTGCGCGCCGACGGGGTCCAGGTCTGGGTGACCGAGGCGCCCGCCACCGTGCCGATGGCGCTGAAGTCGTTGCGCCGCCTGTTCGCCACGGCCTGGGACCTCGAACCGGACTGGCTGGTGCGCGCCGAGGAGCTGTGGCGGGACGCGAAACCGGTGACGCTCACCGCGGTGGTCCCGGTGTGGCGCCGCCCGTGGGTGGTCGTCGGGCGGGACACCTTCGCCACCGACGTGTTGCGGCGCCTGGGGATCGAGAACGTCTACGCCTCCGACGAGGAGCG
>JASLAV010000951.1 GCA_030146905.1 Lentzea sp.
CGCAAACTCAACCTGCGCGACGACGTCGTGATCGCACGCGACGTGGTGGTGTCCGGCAACACCTCCGCAGCTTCGGTACCGCTCGCGCTCTCGAAGATGACGGAGCGCGGGGAACTTCCTTCCGGTCAGCCAGTCCTGCTCTTCGCCTTCGGCGGCGGTCTTTCCTGGGCAGGCCAGGTAATCACAACCCCCTGACCCCACAACACAAAGCGACGCGGGCCGCGCGCCGATGGCGAAGCCGAGGCGCCCCGAGGGGCGATGCGAAGCGAGCCGTCTTCCCTCTGAACCGCCGTGAGCCGGTAAAGCCCCGCACGGTGCGATTGGGGCTTGACTTTGGGTGCGAGGCGCTACCCTGCTGTGTTCGGGCGGGTGCGGAGCATCCGACCTTTTCCCGCCCGTCCAGCGCCTCGCAAGGGCCCCGAAGTCAAGCCCCAATCGCGGATCGACGCGAAGCGGCGATGAACCCCCACGCATCGTCCGCTGCCTGACCAGCCACGCTGGAACGCAACCCGCACGGCCCGAGGTGACCCCTCCGCTGGAATGTGACCAGCCCCGAAAGCCGACCCGCACGCTCCCGACGTGACCCGCCCCGGAAATCGACCCGCCCCCGAAAGCCGACCCGCCCGGAACGTGACCCGCCCCCGCCCGCCCCCGCCCAGCCTCACCCACCCGGACCACCCACCCCGCACCACCCAACAATCCCCTCGAGGGTGGACCCCGTGGACGCACTGGATCCCATCGAGTCGGTAAACACCTTCATCGGCACGAAGGACGAGGGCAACACGTTCCCAGGCGCGTCCATGCCCTTCGGCAAAACCCACTCCAGCCCGATCGGCTCCCACTACGCCGGCTACCGCTACGACGACGACAGGATCCGGGGCTTCGGCCACTTCTTCCTGTCCGGCGCGGGCTGCTGGGAACAGGGCGGCCTGGTCCCGATCCTCCCGGTCAACCAGCTCCCCACCACCTTCGACCACAAGCGCTACGCCACCGCCTACACCCACGACGGCGAAATCGGCAAACCCGGCTACTACAAGGTGAAGCTGGACAGGGACATCACGGTGGAGTGCACCGCCACCACGAGGACAGGTGTGGAGCGCTACACCTTCCCCAACGGCACAAGCGGAATCCTCCTCGTCAACGTGGGCCAGGCCAACGACAAGGAACCGGTCAGCGCCAGCTCGATCAAGGTCCTGGACGACCGGACGATCACCGGAACGGTGGAGACGCAGGCGTTCTGCGGCGGCCGCCCCTACACCACCTGCTTCACCACGAGGTTCGACCGCCCGTTCCAGGACTTCGGCACCTGGGGCCCGGCAGGACCGAAACCGGGCCAGCGGGAAAGCAGCGGCGGCGCGGGCCTGCGAGGTGCCTGGGTGAAGTTCACCCCGGGACCGGTCACGGCCATGACGGCACTGTCCCAAGTGGATGAACACGGCGCCACGAACAACCTCACATCGGAAACCGAAGGCAAGACCTTCGACGACATCAGGAACGAAGCCCAGCAGGCGTGGCGCGACGAGCTCGGCTGCATCGAGATCGACACGGACGACTGGGACGAGCGCGCGGTCTTCTACACCGCGCTCTACCACGTCCTCCTCCAGCCGCTGACCGGCAGCGACGCCGACGGCAGGTACCGCGGTTTCGACAACCGCGTCCACACCGCGGAGGGCTGGACCTACTACGAGTACTACTCGCTCTGGGACACCTACCGCGCCCACAACCAGCTGCTGGCACTGCTGCGCACGAAGCGGTCGCAGGACATCGCCAGGAGCGTCCTCGCCATCCACGAGCAGGGTGGCTGGCTGCCGCGCTGGGCGTTCGCCAACCAGGAGACCAACTGCATGACCGGCGACCCGGTCACGCCGTTCCTGGTGGACCTCTGGCGCTTCGGCCACCTCAAGGGCTTCGAGGAGCAGGCCTACGCCGCGCTGCTGCAGAACGCCGACGGCGTCCCGCCGGAGTCCTCCCGGTTCCAGGGCCGCTCCGGCAACCCGAGCTACCTGGACAGGGGTTTCGTCCAGTACGACAAGCGCTTCCCCAAGAAGGGGCAGGACACCGACCCGCACCACGGCGCGTCCGCGACGCTCGAGTACGCGCTGGCCGACGCGACGCTCGCGATCATGGCGGCCGAACTGGGTCACGCGCAGGACGCGGAACGACTCGCGGCCAGGGGCCTCAACCACCGCACGCTCTGGGACCACACCGTCACCGACCGCGGTTTCACCGGGTTCCCCCGCCCGAAGCTGCAGAACGGTTCCTGGCTCACCCCGTACACGCCGCAGGGGCCGGAGGGCTTCCACGAGGGCACGGCGTGGCAGTACCAGTGGCTCGCGCAGCACGACGTCCCCGGTCTGATCACGGCGCTCGGCGGCAGGGCCGCGGCCGAGGCGAGGCTCGACGACTTCTTCGCCTACGACGACCTCCTCGTCGATCCGGAACGAACAGTGCGCGAGAAGTGGGTTGTCGGGCCGTACGACTACTACAACCAGTTCAGGTACAACCCGAACAACGAACCGGACCTGCACGCGCCGTGGATGTACGCGCTCATCGGCAAGCCGGAGAAGACCTCGGTGGTCGTCAGGGCCGCGCAGACGTTGTTCGTCAACGGGCCCGCGGGGGTCACCGGCAACGACGACCTCGGCACGATGTCCGCCTGGTACGTGTTCAGCGCGCTCGGGATGTATCCCGTCGTGCCGGGAACCGGCGAGTTCGTACCGCACGCCCCGAAGTTCCGGAAAGCCGTGATCCACCTGGAGAACGGCAGGGACGTCGTGATCGAGGCCGACGGCGCCGACCCGGCGAAGACGCAGGTGGTGCGGCGGATCCGGAGCGGCTGGCGGGGCAGGACCAGGGAACGGGTCGAGCTCGCGGAGCTGCTTTCCGGTACCACGCTCGAGGTCGACCTCCACACACTTTCGAACTGAGACGCGGCCACGGCCGTAGGCTCGTGCGATGGGTACCTGCGCGAGCTGCGGCACGGACTTCGCGCCCATGCCGTCGCGGGCGCGGTACTGCTCGAACGCGTGCCGTCAGCGCGCCTACCGCCGGCGTTCCGCCGGTGCGTCCACTGTGGTCGCCGAGCTGCCCGGTTACGACGACGTGTTCGTCGGCAGGGAGGACGAGCTCGCGGCGCTGCTTTCGTTGCTGCGCGAGCACAGGCTGCTCACGATCGTCGGCGCGGCGGGGATCGGGAAGACGCGGCTCGCGGTCGAGGTCGCCAGGCGGGTCCGCAGGGTCGAGGTGCGCACCGTCGAGCTCGGGAAGCTGAGCCGGCCGGACCAGGTCGTGCAGGCGTTCGCGGAAGCCGTTGGGGTGTACCAGCACGCGGGCGTCGCGCTGCTGAGGACTGTGCTCGAGGAACTGTCGAACCGCCGGCTCCTGTTGCTCGTGGACAACTGCGAGCACGTGGTCGGGGAGTGTCGCGACGTCGTCGACGCGCTGCTGTCCCGCTGCCAGAACGTGCAGGTGCTCGCGACCAGCCGGGAAGCGTTGCGGGTCGCGGGCGAGACCGCGTACCCGCTGCACGGCATGGACGCCGACGCGGTCAGGCTGTTCACCGCACGCGCGGGGGCGGAAGGTGATCCCGGCACGGTCGCGGCGATCTGCGAGCGGTTGGACGGCGTGCCGCTCGCGGTGGAGCTGGCCGCGAAGCTCTCCAGGTCGGTGCCGCCCAGCGAGCTGGTGCACCGCCTCGACCACCGGCTCGACCTGCTGAGCGACGCCGGCGAGCAGGAGCGGCACCGGAGCCTGCGCGCGGCCATCTCGTGGAGCCACGACCTGCTGACCACGTCCGAGAAGCAGCTCTTCCGCAGGCTCGCGCTGCTGCCCGGCGGGTTCGGGCAGGAGATCGCCCAGGTCGTGCACGGAGGTCCGGTGGCGGGCCCGCTCGCGGCGTTGCAGGCCAAGTCGCTGGTGGCCAGGGGCGGCGACGGCCGGTTCCGGCTGCTCGAGTCGGTGCGCCTCTACGCGGAGGAACGGCTCCGGGAGCACGGCGAGCACGAGGTGACGGCCGAACGGATCATCGCCTGGCTGTGCGAGATGGGCGAACCCGGTGTCACGTCGTCGATCCTCGCGCCGGAGCAGGTGAAGGCGCAGCACCAGGAGTACGACAACGCGACCTACGCGTTCGACCGGCTGGTCGCGCCGCAGGACGAACGACGGCTGATGCTCGCCACGACGTTGCTGAGGGTGTGCTTCGACCGCGGCTACTTCGCCGAGGCCGGCGCCGTGCTGATGCAGGTGCTGCACCAGTCGGCGGCCGACGCCCGCTACCGGGTCCTCGCGCTGGAGTACGCGTCGCTGCTGGCCGTGCACGAGGAACGGCACGACGAAGCGGTGAAGTACGCGCTGGAGGCCGTGTCGGCGGCGGAGGACAGCGGCCAGCACTCGATCATGTGCCGCCTCTACCGCACCTTGGCGGCCGCCCACGACAGCGCGGGCGACGTGCGGAACACCGCGTGGGCGCTGCGCAGGTCGATCGAGCACGGCAAGCGCAACGGCAACGACGTGAGCGTCGCCGTGTCGAGCCAGAACCTCAGCTGGTGGCTGCTCGAACAGGGTGACGTCGACGCGGCCGGTGTCCTGATCGAGGACGCGCTGCCGGTGCTGAAGGTGCACGCGCGGCCGGACGTCGTGGCGGTCGCCGTCCACACGTCGGGCTGCATCGCGCTGGAGCGGGGGGATCTGGCGACGGCGGACGCCCGGTTCGCCGAGAGCGCCCGGATGTCCGCGACCGTACCGCGCGCGGTGCTGGAGGCGGTCGAGGGCCGCGGACTGGTCGCGGTGCTGTCCGGGCGGCACGAGCTCGGCGTGCGCCTGCTGACCGCCTGCCGGCAGATGCGCGCGAACTGGGTCGTCCCGCCGGAACAGTGGTGGCAGCGGAAGATGACCGCCGCACTCGACCTGGCACGGGAGGCCTTGTCCCGCGCGGCCTTCGGCAGGGCGCTGAACGCCGGCAGGGCCATGGACGTCACGCACGTCCTGGAGACGGCGGCGGACAAGGAGGTCGTGCGGGACGCGGTGCTCAGCGACCGGCAACGCGTGGTGGTCGAGCTGGTGGCGCGGGGCATGACGAACACCCAGGTGGCGGCCGCGCTCGGCATCTCGCACCGCACCGTGGAGTCCCACGTGCACAACGTGAGGACGGCGCTGAACCTCTCGTCCCGCGCCCAGCTCGTCGACTGGGCCCAGTCGAACTGACGTCTCCAACTGAGACGTAACGCCGCCCCGTTCCGGATGACTTCCCGTCGCCGGACGTTCATTGTGGATGCAACCAAAGGAAGAGGTGGGGGCCTCGTGGAACCTTTCCGGATGCTGCATCCCGATCTTGTGCCACAGCGGCGCGAGTCGCTCCAGCACGCCGCGTCGGTGCTGGTGCAGATGGGGCTGGACGACACGGTGCTGTCGGCGTCGCCCGTGCACCAGCGGCTCGCCCGCGTGGTGCTCGCGAGCTGCGACGTCATCGAGTGGAAACCCGGTTACGGGGTCCAGGACGCCGGCCACGACGAGCACTTCGGCGTCGTGCGGGTCGGCGGCGACCGCGGCGGCGTGTTCCTGTCGAGCATCCTGATCGCCTACCTCGACGTGCAGGAGAACGCGGCCAGGGCCGGCACCTCCATCTGCGAGGACTCCTGGCGCACGCTGCTGTGGGCACCGACCGCGCTCTTCGACCACGTGCTGCGCCGCCCCCAGGTCGGCATGACGGTGCTGACGCCAGGACCCGCCACCGACTGCCCGGCGCACGGCCGCGGCGTCGTGGGCCAGCGCCTCTACTTCGCGCTGATGCAGGCAGTCCGGTTCGCGGTCAACGGCGTCGTGCGCGCCGGGGACGACCGCACGCTCGTCGAGGACTGCGTGACGCTCGCGACCGCGTGCCTGCGCGCCGCGACGGTGGCGCTGACGTTCGCCGCGGACGTCCGGCACGGCTTGGACGAGGTCCCGCCGCCGATCGTGGAGACCTTCGAACACCGCTACCTCTGGCAGATGATCAACGAGGTGCGCGCGGCCGTTCCGCGGGTGAGGTTCGAGCAGTTCTCCACGGCGCTGCGGAGGCTCGACGAGGTGCACACCGCCGGTCCGCTCGTGGCGGCCGGCAGCTGATGTCCCCGTCAAAACGGGAGGAACAGGACAGACCCGGTGGTCGTGTGCTCCCCGTCACGGTTCATGATGAACAGCCATGACGTTCTCCAGCGCGGTTGGACGGTTTCGCATCTTCGCTCTCGCAGAGGCGATCTCCTGGGCGGGCTTGCTGCTCGGGATGTTCTTCAAGTACGTGGTGGTGCAGAACGAGATCGGCGTGAAGATCTTCGGCCCGATCCACGGCATCATCTTCGTCGGCTTCATCCTCGTCACGCTGATGGCGAAGGACCCGCTGAAGTGGGACGTCCGCACGCTGGTCATCGGCCTGCTGTCGAGCATCCCGCCGTTCGGCACGGTGGTCTTCGAGCGCTGGGCGTCGAAGACCGGCCGTCTCAACGAGCCTGCCGCCGAACAGCTCTGAGCTCCACCTGCGGGTCGCCCTCGTGGTAGATCCGCTCGCTGGCCTCGATGTTGTCGAGGAACACCTGGTACTTCACCGCGTTGTGCAGGCGTGACGCGCGGCGGGCGACGTCGAGTGCTTCGAGCGGGCGGCTGTCCGGGCGGTGTGCGAGCCACGCCTCGCTCCACACCTTCCGGAAGTGGTCGTGGATCGCGGGACCGCCGTGCTCCATCGCCCGGCAGGCGTCGAGCGCGGGGTGGCCCCACACGGCGTCGGACCAGTCGATGACCGCACCGCCGCGGCGCCAGTTGCCGGGGTGGAAGTCGCCGTGCGTCAGCGTTTCCGGCAGTCCGAACGACGGCATCGGCACGGCGGTCGGGCGCAGCCGGGGTTCGCCCGCCAGTGCGTTCTGCACGGCGACCCAGCGCGGCACGACCAGGTCGACGTGCTCCGGCGTGACGGGCCAGCACTTGTCGCCCGGCGCGTCGGCGAGCAGAACCCGTTGCGGTGCCGAGGCGATCACCTCGGGGACCAGGGTCGGGTCGTGGGCGCCGACCATCTTGATCACGGCCCCCTCGTCCGCGAAGAACGGCGGGATGGCCTTCAGCCACACCGGACCGTTCGCCGTGGGCAGCCGGAACACCGTCGAGAGGTTCCAGGTGCGCACCTGGACGGCCGGCCCGGTGCGGCCGACGTGGGTGTCGGCCCACGCGATCAGCTCGGACGGTCCGCCCATCCGCGCGTACGGCAGCCGGAACTCCGCGTCGTGCTCGGGCTCCTCCGCCGGGTGCAGCTTCGTGCGGTCCGGTTCGCCGAGCGCTTCGACGTGGTAGGTCACGAGGCCGTCGAAGGGCACGTCGCCACCTTCGGCGGAGATCAGCCGCAGCACGTGCGTGGGCACGCCGAGCAACTGCTCCAGCGCCTCGTTGACCGGCTCGACGTGGTACCAGTCGCGCGATGAGATCGGGAGCGCGTCCGTGCGGCCGGCGAACCCGCTGGGCGTGCTGACCAGTGCGACGACCGACCGGCCCGTCACGCGGTCACCAGCCGCAGCGCGGCCCTGAGCTCGTCCTCCGGGTCGCCCTCGTGGTAGATCCGTTCGCTGGTCTCGACGTTGTCGAGGAACTCCTGGTACCGCACCGCGTTGTGCAGGTGCGACGCGCGGCGGGCGACGTCGAGTGCTTCGAGCGGGCGGCTGTCCGGGCGGTGTGCGAGCCACGCCTCGCTCCACACCCGGCTGATCACCTCGCTCAGATCGGGACTGAACGACATCAGCCGGCACGCGTCGAGCGCCGGGTGTCCCCACACGGCGTCGGACCAGTCGATGACCACGCCGCTGCTGCGCCAGTTGCCGGGGTGGAAGTCGCCGTGCACCAGCGTTTCCGGCAACCCGAACGACGGCATCGGCACCACGGACGACGGGAGCCGCGGTTCACCGGCCAGCGCGTTCTGCACGGCCACCCAGCGCGGCACGACGCGCTCGACCATCTCGGGCGTCAGGTGCCAGCAGTTGCCACCGTCGGCCTCGCTCAGCAGCACCCGGCCGGGAGCGGAGGCCAGGACCTCGGGGACCAGCGTCGGATCGTGCGCGGCGACCGTCTTGATCACGGCGCCCTCGTCGGCGAAGAACGGCGGCACCGCCTTCAGCCACACCTGGCCGTCCGCGGTGGGGAGCCGGTGCACGCTGGAGAGGTTCCACGTCCGCACCTGGACCGCCGGTCCGGTGCGGGTGAGCACCGCGTCCGCCCACTCGACCAGCTCGGCCGGTCCGCCGGGCCGTGCCCACGGCAGCCTGTGTTCGGCGTCCTGGTCAGGCTCGTCGGCGGGGTGGAGGTGGGTGCGGTCCGGTTCGCCGTGCGCCTCGACGTGGTAGGTGACGACACCGCCGAACGGGACCCTGCCACCCTCAGCCGAGACCAGTCGCAGGACGCTCGTCTCGACGCCGAGCAGGTTCCGCAGAACGGTGTTGACCGGTTCGACGTGGTTCCAGTTCGGCGTCCCGACCGGGATCGGGGCGGTGCGCCCCGCGAACCCGCCGGGGGTGCTGACGAGTGCGACGATCGCGCGATCCGGCCGTTCCTGCATGGGCCCATGAGGCCACAGACCGGCCTCGGTGCCCAAGCGGTTTTCCTAGTCCTCGAAATCGCCGCTGGCCCTGCGGACCTTCGCGAGCAGGTCGGTGAGCTGCTCGGTCTGCCGGTCGGTGAGGCCCTTCAGGCCGAGGTTGACCTCGACGACCGCCGCGGTCGCGCTCTCACGGCGCTGCAGGCCCGCGTCGGTGATCTCGACCAGCGTCGTGCGGCGGTCGGTCGGGTGCGGGGTGCGGCGGACCAGGCCGTCGGTCTCCAGCCGGTCGACGATG
>JASLAV010000954.1 GCA_030146905.1 Lentzea sp.
TCCGCGAGCGCTCCGGTCCGACCGGTCGACGTGCGCACGACATTGGCCCAGTGGTCGCTCAACCGCTCGTCAGCCGGCCGCCACCGCACCGGCAGCGGGAACGGGTCGTGCAGGCGCCTGCGTTCCTCCTCTTCGCGCCACTGGACGCGCACCGCGTGCGCCAGCAGTTCCGCGGTGTCCGCCAGCACATCGGAGAACCCCGGTGCGGACTGGTTGACCACTCTGATCGACCCGGTCACGTCACCGGCCTGTACCACGGTGCCGTGTGCGATGCCCCGCACTTCGTTGCGCACCGATCCGCGCCGTCGCCCGAGCAGTTGTGCCCCCCTGTGCTCCGTGGTGGAGCGCACGCTAGGGCATGCCGGAGCGAGCGAGGCCGCAATACTGCGAGTTCGCGCAGCGGGACCTCGTGGTCGTCGGAATGCCATCCGTCCAGGTCGGGCTGTGCAGTGGTGCCCGTCGAGGATTTCGGGTCGTGCCTGCCGCGCCGATCGACCGGGCGAGCCGCCTGGTCAACCGATCGCGTTGGTCCACTCGGCGACCGCCCGGTGGTAGCCCGGCGCGTTCGGCGAGAAGTTGAGCGAGTGCCCGTAACCGGGGACGACGTGGGCGCTCAACCGGGCCTCGGGCGCGTAGAACCGCGCCTCCGACCTGCGCAGCGCCTCGCTGGACGAGCAGTCCGCCCCGAGCGGCCGACCGCAGAAGTTCCCGTCCCCGCCGCCCATGACGACCATGACCGGCACCTCGATCTGCCGCGACACCGGGATGAGCTGGCTGATCAGCACGGTGCCCACGGTCTCCGTCGGCGTGACGACGTCCTTGGTGGCCTCGTCGAAGTCCAGCGCGCCGCGCTCCACCGGACCGGGTGCGTGGAACGACGAGTGCCGGGAGCCGTCGATCGTCGTCAGGTAGCCGAGGTCGAGGCCGCGTCCGCTCGTCAGGGGGTCGAGCGCCGCCGGGATCAGGGTGGTGAACACGGGCACCGCGCCCGGGAGGTTGATCTGGTGGGTGAGCCCGGTGATCACCACGCCGTCCACGTCGCGGTACGTGACCGCCTCGGTCGTGGCCACCGCCGAGCCGACCGAGTGGCCGACCAGCACGACCCGGTCGAACCGCGGCCGCAGCGCCTGGACCACCGCGTGCACGGCCTTGGCCTGGCTGGTGAGGTCGAGCAGGACGCTCAACGGCTTGGAGCTGCGCCCGCTGCCGAGCCGGTCGACGGCGACGGTCGCGATGCCGGCCCGGTTCATGGCCTGCCGGTAGGACCGGGTCTCGGGCGAGTGGCCGATGTCCCAGTACGCGCTGTTGTACGTGCCACCGGGCACCAGCACCTGCAACGTCGTCGCGCCCTCCGGCACGCACAACCGGCCGTACACCGAGTGCGCCATCAGCGCGATCCTCACCGGCACCCTCACGTCCTCGCACGTGGTCCGCGCCGCTCCGGCCGTGCCGGGCACGAGGCAGAGCCCGGCGGCGACCAGCACGACGGCGGCGATCCGGCGCAAACGCAACCAACCCACGGAAAAGTACCTCCAGCTCAGTGTCGGGGTTCCGCCGTCATCAGCATTCCGCTGGGGTACGCGGCGGAGGTGAACTTGACGCGCACGGGCTTGCCCGGCACGGGGACCAACCGCCACCGCGCCGCGACCGTGGCGGCGGCGATGACGATCTCGGCTTGGGCGAACAGGTTCCCGACGCACTGGCGCGTGCCCGCGCCGAACGGGACGAACGCGCCCTTCGGGATCAGCGCGGCACGTTCGGGTGACCACCGGTCGGGGTCGAAGCGGTAGGGCTCCTCGAACGACGCCGGGTCGTGGTGCAGGGCGTGCGGGCTGAAGATCACCTCGGCGCCCTCGGGCAGCGCCGCGTCGCCCAGTCGCACGGGCACGAGGCTGCGCCGCATCAGGAACCACACCGGGTACATCCGCAGCACCTCGTTGACGACCTGCCTGAGGTAGACCAGGTCGCCGACGTCGGCGAAGGTGGGCGTGCGCCCGCCGAGCACCCGGTCCACCTCGGCGTGCACGCGGTGCTCGACCTCCGGGTGCCGGGCGAGCTCGTGGAAGGTCCAGGCCAGCGCCAGCGCGGTGGTCTCGACACCGCCCACGAGCAGCGTCATGACCTCGTCGTGGACCTGCTCGTCGGTCATGTCCGCGCCGGTGTCCGGGTCCTGGGCCATCAGCAGCACCGACAGCAGGTCGCCCCGGTCGACGCCGTCCGCGCGCCACCCGCGCACGACCTCCAGCACGATCGCCCGCATGCGCGCGACGGCCTCGTCGAACGCGCGGTTGCCCGGCAGGGGCAGCTTCTCGACGAACGACGGCGACAGCGCGCGGATCATGCCGTGCTTGATCACGGTGAACAGCGACCGGCGCACCTCTTCGACGGCGCGCTTGCCCAGTTCGGTGGAGAACAGCGCTTCGCCCACGACGGTGACGGCCAGCGCCTGGGTGTCTTCTTCGAGCACGCGCACCTGACCGGGTCGCCACTCGGCCGTCCAGTCGGCCGCGGCGCGCGCCATGGTCTCGGCGTAGCGGGCGATGCGGCGCCGGTGGAACGCGGGCTGCACCATCCGGCGCTGACGGTGGTGGAACTCGCCGTTCGACGTGGCCAGGCCGTTGCCGAAGATCGGCTGGAACCTGTCGAACAAGGCGCCCTTCCTGAATGAGGATCCCTTGGTGACGAGCAGTTCGTTGACTAATCGAGGATTCGTCACAAAGTAGGTGCGCATCGTGCCGAGGTCAATCCGGACCACGTCGCCGTGATTCCGCAATAATGCGGTGAACAGGTGGCGGCGACGTAACATCGACACGGTGTGACCCAGCAGGGGAAGACGACCCGGTGCTACCGGGACGGACATATCCGCTCCTCGCCGCTGTTGACTGGATGGCTCACAGTAGAAGCCGTTCGGGTGAGGTAACAGTGCCCGATCGGGTGACTGCACGCACTCGGGTGGCGCAACGGAGACGCCAACCGGCTGGCTAGGATGATGGCTTCTTCCGAAAGGGGTGTTCGCAGTGGCACAACCGGAGTGGATTCCCCAGAGCGTCGACGTCTCGGTGCCGAGCATGGCCCGCACGTACGATTTCCTGCTGGGTGGCGCGCACAATTTCGCGGTGGACCGCGAACTCGCGGTGCAGGTCGAGCGCATCATGCCCGACGCCCGTTCCGCGGCGCGCGTGAACAGGGCGTTCCTCGGTCGGGCCGTCCGGCACATGATCGGGCAGGGCATCACCCAGTTCCTCGACATCGGCTCGGGCATCCCCACCGTGGCCAACGTGCACGAGGTGGCCCAGGCCGCGGACCCGGAGTGCCGGGTCGTGTACGTCGACAAGGACCCGATCGCGGTGGCGCACAGCGAGCTGATGCTGGCGGACAACGACCGCGCGGCCGTCGTGCACGCCGACATGCGCGACCCGGAGTCGATCCTCGGCCACCCGGAGACCCGGCGGCTGCTCGACTTCGACCGGCCCGTCGGCCTGCTGGTGCTGATGATGCTGCACTGGGTCCCCGACGAGGCCGACCCGTGGCGGCTGATGACGACCTACCGCGAGGCGCTGGCGCCCGGCAGCCACCTGGCGATCACCCACGTCACCGCCGACGGCCAGGACGAGAGCCTGACCGACGTGACGGACCTGATCAAGGGCAGCCGCAGCGCCGACCAGCTCAACGAGCGCTCGCACGACCAGGTGCGCGCGCTGTTCGGGGACTTCGAGCTGGTCGAGCCGGGCCTGGTCGGGTGCGCGGCGTGGCGGCCCGGCGGCCCCGGCGACATCTCCGAGACCCCGGGCATGAACATGGTGATCTACGGCGGGGTCGCCCGGAAACCATGACGCCGCACAGCCTGCCCGCTCCCGAGCCCCCACGGGCGACCCCGGACGGCGCCCGCGCGCGGGACCTCCTGGCGCGCAAGTGGACCTACCTGTTGAGCGGTGCCGCGGCGAGTGCCCTGACCAGGGACGAGCTGGAAGGCGAGCTGCGCGACCGGCTCGACGCGCTGTGCTCGGCGCTGGCCGCCGACCCGTTCGACGCCGCGGCGGTCGAGCGGATCGGCGAGGACGTCGTGGCGACCGGGTACGTCGGCGAGGAAGGGCTGCGCCGCACCGTCGAGGTCCTCGGCAAGGGGCTCGCGGCGCTGCCCGAGTTCCAGCCGGTCGACGCGCACGCGGACCGGTTGGCGCGCGGGGTCGGCGCGTTGGCCACCGGTTTCCTCACGGCGAACCGGCGTGCGGTGTTCGAGCAGCAGGAGAGCATGCAGCTGTCGCTGCTCAAGGCGGTGCGCGACGCCAAGTGGAACCTGAAGGAGAGCGAAGCCAGGTTCAACGAGGTCGTCACGTCGTCCACGAGCGGTGTCCTCATCGCGGAGCTGGACGGTCGGCTCGTGCGGGCCAACGACGCGATCGGCGAGATCCTCGGCCGCACCACCACCGAGCTGACCGGGACGAACCTGTTCGACCTCGTGCATCCCGACCGTCTCGGGGTGCAC
>JASLAV010000961.1 GCA_030146905.1 Lentzea sp.
GCCACCGCCACCAAGTACTGCAGCCGTAGGGGTGATGCGCCTGCGACGGCCAGCCTGCTGAACAGGCGCGCGCCGAGGACGGTGCCGCGGGGACATGAACGAAGTACCTCACGTGAGAGCCAACTTGAAAGAGCACACAACCTGCAGTTCGGAGCACGCGCGGCATACCCGCCGCGATGAGGCGCCCGAAATTGTTAGGGGTATGCGGTAAGCCTTGAGGTGCACGAGACAGGAGATGAACGGGGATGTGCGGGTATGGACCTGTCTGCCAGGCCGGCGATGGCGGCGCGGGCTGGCCGCAGCTGCGTCATGCGCAGAACTTACCTGCCCTATGAAGAACTCTATATAGGGTGCTACCGCTACCACCCGATCGTGTAGTGGTTTCCATGATCACTCAACGGTGCGCGAGGACTGAACGTCTACGTCTGATGGCCTGCGCGCGCCGTCTGGGTGCACTGACGGGTGTTTCGAGGCACACGGCCCTGCGGCATGTCCAGAAGTCAATATAGGGTGCTTCGTTGTGGGAGCACTGCGGATGACTGTCCAGACGCAGGCCGTTTTGCAGGCTTTTTTGGCTGATCCAACTGCCGAGCTGTACGGCTTGGAGATCGCCGACCGCACCCACCTGATGCCCGGCACGACGTACCCGATCCTGGTTCGCCTGCTCACCGCAGGCTGGATCACCGATCGCTGGGAAGACGTCGACCCGCATGAGGAAGAACGGCCACGGCGACGCTACTTCAAGCTCACCGAAGAAGGTGCCGACAAGGCCCGCGAAGCCCTTCGCACTGCGGCCTCAAAGGGGTTCGCGCAGTCCTTCACCCAGGGACGTCTCGCGAACGGGTTGGGCTAGGCCGCCCCGCCTACCTCACGTCGCCAACTGCGCGAGCTTGCCAGCTCCTCGACAAGCTGGGTGATCACTAACGTCGTGTGGTTGATCTCCAGCATGAAGGCGACCTCACGTGGAGCCGGCAGACGATTCTCTGGCCGAGCTCGGTCGGTTCGGGCTTGCTCCGCAAGGAGTCCAGTGCAGCTCTTCGCCAGCCAGGCGGCGTTCGTGACGATCTTCGGGTGAAGACGCGCGCTCACGCATCGCATCAACAGGCGACTCCAGAACCGCAGCTTTCGCAGCTGACGCTGTAGCTGATGAAACTGCTCTTCATGCTGTGGCCACACCGGCATCCTGGAGCGCAGCATCGCGTTCACCCTGCCGACGCGAGGCAACATCCACACCGCCGTTAGCCAACTCGACAACTCACGCAGCACGTCGAGCTTTTTCGCGACCCATGCCGCCCATGTGGCACGGAGCAAGACGATGAAAGACTTCCCGATGTGCGAACGCACCGCATCGCGCTGCTGCGATTCAAGGTCAGCAAGCTGTCCCTCGAAGTCCGCTAGCCACAAGCGTGCCTCCGCCAACGGAAGGAATGGAGCTACCAGGAGAAGCCACGCCGTCTCCCGCGGGCGAGTGGGGAGCGACCGAACGACCCTCTGGTAGCGCAGCACGTACAGCAGAACTGCTGTAGCAGCGACCGCGCCGGCCAGGGCGAGCGGAAGATACGACTCTCCTCCGCCTCGCGTCGTATGAAGCACAAGTTCATGGTCATGGCCCCCGGCAGTGGACGGCAGCCAGACGGCGCTCACTCCGCGTGCTTCCCGTCTGCAGGCCATGAAGGGACAACCGGCGGACGATACTCGGCTGAGATCCAACGCCCGTAATCCGTCGCACGGTGCAGTTGGCGGGCTTGACGCCCAAGCGCCGACGCCTCGGTCGCGTCCCAGCGAGTGACGACTTGGTTCAGTCTGCGTAGGCGCACCAACACGGGGTACAGCCGTGCCGCACTGAGGTTGACTGCTTCTGCGAGTGCTGCTGTATCGAGCTCAAGGTCGGGCCGTGCTGTCAGAGCTCGCAGCACGCGACCGGCGTGACGCCGCCGCCAGAACATGGCGGGACAGTATCTTGACCTGCCTGTTTTGTTCTCTACATAGGGGCCGCTTCACCCCAAAGAGGAGTGCGCCCGCTTAGGTCTTCACCCTTTTAACGCACAAGCCACTACGCCCTGCCGCCTAGGTGACACTGCCATCTATTCGTTCACTCACCTGGGTTAACGAGGCGACTCAGCTGGTCGATCATGTACAGCCACCGCAGTTGATCGACTGACAACACCAACCGTCACCTCGGCCATCCACGCTTCCTAGAACCGCCGCCGTACCCAGGAGAGATGCTTCGTCGACTGGAGCTTTCGCTTCAACTTCCTCGGCGAGGTGTTTGCCCGCCAAGCAGCCCGAGCCGCCCGGCCTTGTTGATCTTGCCTGCCCACCCCGATAGACATCCCCAGGCAGGCCAATGCCGCTCGACTCTCACCCCGTCCTCCCAGCTCCGGAGCTTGCCGCCCGTGGGGCGACCCACACGGCGACCCACACAGCTTGTTGATCAAGAAAACACCGATTTACCCTGGTAGAATCGCTATAGCCCGAGGATGCATAGACACATATTTGACTACTCCACGGTGCTCATGCCGCTGTCGTCCTTCAGCAGTTCCATCTCGCTCCTTAGGTGAGGAATCGGTCGGCCAGCCCCAGCACCACCGGCACCACGCCGAGGCACAGGAACGCCGGCAGGAAACACAGCGCGAGCGGCGCCGCCACGGCCACCGCGGCCCTCTGCGCCTCCGCCTCGGCGTCGTTCATCGCCTCGGCCCTGGTGCGCCCCGCGAGCTCCGCGGCCTGCCTGGCCAGCGCCGCACCCGACCGAGCGGTCCTGCGCGCGGCCCTGGCGAGCGGCGCGGTGGCGGGGTGGCCGAGAGCGGGCGCCCACGCCGTGACCGGGTCGGCTCCGAGCCTGAGCAGCTCGGCGACCTGGCTCAGTTCGGTGATGCCGACCGCCTGGATCGCGGTGGGCACCGGCAGCCCCGCCTTGAGACAGGCGGCCAGCAGGTCCCAGGCCGCGGCCCGTGCGAACGGTCCACCGGTCTTCGCCTTCCGCCGCGGCGGGTCGTGGGCTCGGGGCCTGAGCCGGTCGACCGCCCGTGGCGTCGGCACGACGAGCACCGCCAGCGCGAGCAGCAGGAACGTCACGGCTCCACCTCGGTGATCCGTCGCGTCCACCACAGCCCCGCCGCCAGGAACATCGCTCCCAGCACCAGGAGGAACTGCCCCGCCGCGGTACCGGTGAGGACGTGGAGCGGTCTCGCACCGCTGAGCTCGCCCAGTAACACACCCAAGACCGGCAGTCCTGCCAGCACCGCCGCGCTCGCGCGTGGCCCCGCCATGCGCGCGTTGACCTGCCGCGCGAACGCCGCCTGCTCGTCGAGGTCGCGTCTCGTGGCGTCCAGAACGTCGGCCAACGCCACACCGTGCTTCGCCGACACGTGCCACGCCTTGGCCAGCTGCTCCGTCGCGTTCTCCAGCAGCGGTTGGCGCAGGTCGCGCAACGTCCGTTCGACGTCACCACCCAGCCTTGCCGTGGCCGCGGCGGCTTTCAGCACCTCGTCGGCCGGGGCCGGGGTGTCCTGTGCCGCGCCTTCGGCCGCCGCGGCGGGGTGGGCACCCGCGCGCAACTCGTCGACCACGCCACCCAGGCCGTCGCTGAGCGCCTCGGTCGCCGCTTTGAGCGCCTTGTGCCGCCTGTTCTGCTTGAGGCTTCGGCAGACGACCGCGGTCAGGACCGCTCCGGCGATCAGGCCACCGATGCCTGCCGCCAGGTAGGTGACCGCCGCTGCCGCCAGGAACCAGACGTACTGCGGCACAACGACTTCCCGCTTGCCGCTCGGCCTGAGCCGACGTATCGCCTTGAGCTGCGGCCACACGAGCAGGGCCGCCGCCAGGAGCAGAAGACTCAGCACAGCAACTCCTTCTCTCGCCAACCGTTCTTGTATGTCCAAATCGGACGGACTCTCAGCCCGGTCCCGTCGCGCTCGAACGCCCCGATCTCGTTGAGATACCTGGTGTTGCCGTCCCGGCGCATGTGCAGGACCAGTTGAACCGCCGCCATCACCTGGCTGTGCAGTGCCTGCTGATCGAGCCCTCCCAAGGCACCCAGCGCTTCGAGCCGAGCAGGGACTTCGCCGGACGAGTTGGCGTGCAGCGTCCCGGCACCACCTTCGTGCCCGGTGTTCAACGACGTCAGCAGCTCGCGCACCTCGGCACCCCTGACCTCGCCGACGACGATCCGGTCGGGACGCATGCGCAACGCCTCCCGCACCAGCTCCCTGACGGTGATCTCGCCGGCGCCCTCGACGTTCGCCGGTCTGGCGACCAGCCGCACGAACTGCGGGTGGTCGGGCTGCAACTCGCAGGCGTCTTCCACGCACACGATGCGTTCGTCCGGCGGAACGCAGCCCAGCAGCGCCGACAACAGCGACGTCTTACCCGACCCGGTACCACCGATGACCAGGAACGCCATGCGCCTGCGGACGATCACGCGGAGCGCTTCGGCGATCTCGGCGTCGAACGTGCCGAGTCGCTGCAGTGCGGCGAGGTCGTGGGTCGCGGGCCTGAGGACGCGCAACGACAGGCAGGTGTGGTCCGCGATGGGTGGCAGCACCGCGTGCAGGCGGACACCGCTGTCAGGCAACCAGCCGTCGACGCACGGGGAGGCGTCGTCGAGGCGCCGACCTGCCGCCACCGCCAGGCGCTGGGCGAGACGGCGGACCGCGGCCTCGTCGGGAAACGTGATGGCTGTGTGCCGCAGGCCCGTCGTGCCGTCGACCCAGACCTGGTCCGGCGCGGTGACGAGGACGTCGGTGGTGCCGGGGTCGTCGAGCAGCGGGTCGAGCGGGCCGGTGCCGCTGAACTCCTGGCGGAGGACTTGGAGGGCCTCCAAGA
>JASLAV010000967.1 GCA_030146905.1 Lentzea sp.
GTTCATCTTGTGCGGCATCGCGCTGGAGCCGACCTGGCCCGCCTTGAAGCCCTCGGTGACCAGCTCGTGGCCCGCCATCAGCCGGATCGTCTTGGCCAGCGACGACGGCCCGGCGGCCAGCTGCACGAGGGTGGAGACGACGTCGAAGTCCAGCGACCGGGGGTAGACCTGGCCGACGCTGGTCAGCACGGTGGTGAAGCCGAGGTGGCCGGCGACGCCCCGCTCCAGCTCGACCAGCTCGTCCCGGTCGCCGCCGAGCAGGTCGAGCATGTCCTGGGCGGTGCCGACCGGGCCCTTGACGCCGCGCAGCGGGTAGCGGGCGATCAGCTCGTCCAGCCGGCGGAACGCGGCCAGCAGCTCGTCGGCGGCGGTGGCGAAGCGCTTGCCGAGCGTGGTGGCCTGCGCGGCCACGTTGTGCGAACGGCCGGCCATCACCAGGTCGGTGTGCTCCGCGGCACGGCGGGCGAGGCGCGCCAGGACGGCGGCCGTCTTGCCGCGCACGTGCTCCAGCGAGCGCAGCACCTGGAGCTGCTCGACGTTCTCGGTGAGGTCGCGCGAGGTCATGCCCTTGTGCACGTGCTCGTGCCCGGCAAGCGCGTTGAACTCCTCGATGCGCGCCTTCACGTCGTGCCTGGTGACGCGCTCGCGCTCGGCGATGGACGCCAGGTCGACCTGCTCGACCACCCGCTCGTAGTCCTCGACCGCCTCGGCGGGCACGTCGATGCCGAGGTCGGCCTGCGCCTTCAGCACGGCGAGCCACAGCCGCCGCTCCAGCACGATCTTGTGCTCGGCGGACCACAGCGTGGCCAGCTCGGTGGAGGCGTAGCGACCGGCGAGGACATTGGCGATGCGGGGCTTGACCGTCACGTGACCAGCTTATTTCGCCCGGACGGGCGACCGGACGCCGGGGAGCGTCAGGACGTCGGCAGCATCGGGTCGGTGGCCAGCGAAGCCAGCTGGTCGTACGTCAGCGCGACCTTCTCCCGCACCACGCCGTCCGCGGGCGGCTCGTAGCCGAAACCCCTGATCTCCACCACCGAGCCGTCGAGGCGGAAGTGCGCCACGGTGTGCATGACGCCCCTCGGTTCCGGCAGGACGGTCGTCCGCCAGGACGACGTCACGTAGCTGCCGTCCGCTTGGCGGATCGGCCCCTCGCACCCGGCCGCCTCGCAGAACGCGTCCCGGTCCATCCCCGACCCCGGTGGGGCGAACCGCACCATCACCCTGCTGGTCCCCACGCCGTCGACGAAGGTCAGCCACGCGTAGAGGTGCCCCGAGGGCGCGTCGGCGGCCGCGGCGGCGTCGGCCGACACCACCTTCGCCCCCGGCACGACCTCCGCGAACTTCTTGCGCAGGTGCGCGGAGAGCTGGGTGTCGTCGTCCCTGAAGGGCTTCGTCGCGGTGGTGGCCGGTGACGAGATCTGCGCCGGTGACGTGGCCGGGGGTGACGTGACCGGGTCCGGGACCTCGCTCGCCGGCGCGGACACCGTGGTGGTCAGCACCGACCCGCTCGCCGCGTCGACGCCGCGCCGCTGCTCGACCACGCCGGGCAGGGACAGCACCGTGCCGGTGAGGGCGAGCGTCGCCACCGCCACGGCCACCAGCGCGCGGCGACGCCTGCGCACGTGCTGGGCGCGTCGGATCAGCTCGTCGGCGTCGAAGTCCAGCGGCGGCTCGTCGCCGACCGCGGCCCGCAACCCGTCCCGCAGGTCTGCCTCGCTCACGACGCCACCACCGCCCCTCGCTCCAGTTGTTCGACCGCCGCGCGCAGCGCCACGAGCCCGCGTGCCGTCTGGCTCTTGACCGTGCCCTCGGTGCACCCCATCGCCACCGCGACCTCGTTCACCGGCAGGTCCTCGAAGTACCTCAGCACCAGCACGGCCCGCTGGCGCGGTGGCACCCGCAGCAGCGCCGCGTGCACCAGGTCGCGCGCCCACAGCTGCTCGCCCGACCGTTCCGGGTCCGCCGCCGCGTCGGCGACGTCGGGCACCTCGCCGTCCCGCTGCTCGGCCCGCCGCCACGGCCTGCGCTTCTCGTCCAGCCAGGTGCGCAGCAGCACCTTGCGCGCGTACGCCGACGCGTTGTCGCGCCACTCGATCCGGTGCCACGCCTGGTACAGCTTGAGCAGGCTGGCCTGCATCAGGTCCTCGGCCGTGTGCCAGTCGCCTCAGAACAGGTACGCGGTGCGCCGCAGCGAAGCGGCGTGGCCCACCGCGAACTCACGGAAGCCCTGCTCCTCGGCCTTGCGCATGCGATCCGGTCCCCTTCCGCGCCCCCGCCTCTTCCACGCGGCGGGGCTCAGCGGGGTTGCATCGACTTCGCGAGCATCCTCCGCGCGGCCGCCCGGGGGTCCGGGCTGATCTCGATGAGCGCGTTCACCACGGCGCCGTCGACCAGCGCGATCAGCTCTTCCACGCGTTCCCGGCTGACCGGCTGACCGGCCCGGGCGAAGATGTCGAACAGCAGGGAGTGCAGCTCGCCGGACATCCTGCGCATCAACGGCCGCAGGTAGGGCCGCCGTCCCGTGGCGACCAGGCGTTCGTAGCGCAGCAGCACGGCCTCGGCGTCGCGGTCGCCGGACGGCCCGAGCAGCAGGTCGAGCACGAGCTCCACGAACGCGTCACCGCCGCACTCGCGCGGGTCAAGCTCGTCCAACCGGGCCTTGCCGTAGGCCAGCTCGGCGTCGCCCTGGAACTCCAGGGCCGCGGTGACCAGGTCGTCCAGCGAGTCGAAGTAGTACGTGGTGGAGGCCAGCGGCAGGCCCGCGCGCTCGGCGACGGCGCGGTGCCGGATCGCGTCGAAGCCGCCGTCGACCAGGAGGCCGGCGGCTGCTTCGACCAGCGCCTGGCGCCGGCGTTCGCCCTTCGGCGTTGCGGCTGTCATTGCAGGAAAGGTACTAGTGCCCGCCACCGGCCAGGTTGAGGCCGATGACGCCGCTGACGATGAGGCCCAGGGAGACCAGCTTGATCGTGCTGACGCCGTCGCCGAGCCAGATCATGCCGATCACGGCGGTGAGCGCCGCGCCGATCCCGGTCCACACCGCGTACGCCGGTCCGGCGGGCAGCTGCTTCATGGCCCACGCCAGCCCCGCGAAGCTGATCAGCGCGCACACCGCGAACGCCACGGTCCACCACAGCCTGCTGAAGCCGTCGGACAGCTTCAGCGCGACCGCCCAACCGGCCTCGAAGAAGCCGGACACGATGAGCACGGCCCACGCCATGACGACCACCTCCCCAATCTGGTACGATCGTACCAGATTTGTGGCACGCCAGTACCGGAGTGGCCGGTGACGGCGCTCTCCGCGACTCAGAACCGGGCCGCGACCCGTTCCGCGATGCCCGCCAGGTCGTCCGCGAACGGCGCCTCCGTCGAGCCCTCCTCCGGCCGGCTCAGCACGTACAGCGCCCGGCCGTCGGAGGTCCTCGCGGTCGCGTGCGCCCCTGAGCCGGCCGTCACCAGCGCGGCCGAGTCCACCGGCGCGAGCACGACGGACACCGTGCCGTACACGCCACCGTCACGCACGAGGAAGCTCGCGCCCCGCGCCTCGGTCGGGCACTCGGCCGCGGCGGACGACGCCTGACCGGCGTTGGCGACCGGGAGCTCGTCGGCGAGGGCGACGGCGAGCTCCCGGTCCACCTCAACGCACCCGCGTTGGGCGGTGCCGACCGACGTGCGGCCGGCGGTCCCCGATGGATCGTCCCCCTGCGTAGACGGGTCCTCGGGGATGCTCTTGGGCGGGTTCCCACCGCTGCGGTCCGGAACCGGGTCGTTCGGCAGCACGTCCGGGTCGCCCGCGCTGAAAGGTGTGACGTTAGGGGACGAGGCGTGCTCAGCGGAACCCGCGGCGGCCGTGTCGCTGCTCCTGTTGTTCCCCACGAGGTTCGCGGTGACGGCCAGACCGCCGAACACGAGCACGAGCGCCATGGCGGAACCGACCGCGATGGCCGACCTGCGCCGAGCGGTCGCCCGCGCCGAGGCCGACCGGACCGCGGCCACGTCGAAGGACGGGGGCGGCGCTTCCCGGGCCGCGTCGCGGAACAGCTCGGCGAGCTTCTGCTCGTCCACCTACCTCCTCCTCCCGCTCACGACGCCGGCCGCAAGTCGTCGATCGTGTCGCCCAACGCCTCGCGGAGAGCTGCCAGCCCCCTGGAGGTCTGGCTCTTCACCGTGCCCTCGGAGCACCCCAACGCCTCGGCCGCCGCCGCGACGTCCAGGCCCTCCAGGAACCTGAGCACGAGCACCGCCCGCTGCCTCGGCGGCACCCGCCGCAAGCCCGCGACCAGCGCCTCGCGCGTCGCCACCGAGTCACCGACCTCGCCGTTGCCCGAGGGCGTCTCCGGGACGGAGTCCACGAAGCGCTCCCGCCGCCACGGCCGCCGGGACTCGTCGATCACCGCGCGCACCAGGGTCCGGCGGACGTAGGCGTCCAGGGCCTGCTTGTCCCGGACCTTGCGCCACCTGCGGTGCAACGCGACGAACGCGGTCTGCGCGAAGTCGTCCGCCCGGTGCCAGTCACCACAGAGCAGGAACGCCGTTCGGCGCACGGCCTCCCGGCGAGCCACGAAGTACTCCGCGAACTCCTGCTCGTCGCGCTGATCCACGCGGACTCTCTCCGCTCGTTCGTGCTTGCACTTACCGGACGGAACCGGTGCCGCACACGGTTGCACGCCGGTTCACCGAGACTTGCGTCACCCCCATCGTGGTACCGCCGAGGCGACTGGGTCAGGGCTTGCGCGGTGTGATGTGATCCATTCGTGACCCAGCTCTCGCCGCTCGACTTCCGCTCCGACACCGTCAC
>JASLAV010000971.1 GCA_030146905.1 Lentzea sp.
CACCGGCACCTTCTCCGCGCCGGCGCTCGCGCTGACCGGGCAGGACGGCGCCCAGTGGGCGGTGCCCTCGGACGGCTGGGCCCAGCTGCTTTTCTACCGCAAGGACCTGTTCGAGCAGGCCGGGCTCGCCAAGCTGGACACCTACGCGGCGATCCGGGCCGCGGCGGAGAAGCTGAACTCCAAGGACGTCGCGGGCATCACGGTGGCGACGGTCGGCAACGACGCCTTCACCCAGAAGACCTTCGAGAACCTGGCGCTCGGTAACAACTGCCAGATGGTCGACGACGCGAAAGCCGTGCTGCTGGACTCGCCGCAGTGCGTGGAGGCGTTCCAGCTCTACTCCGACCTGGTGAAGAACTGGTCGGTGCCGGGCGCGCAGGACGTGGACACCACTCGGGCCACCTACTTCTCCGGCAAGGCGTCGATGGTGGTCTGGTCGTCGTTCCTGCTCGACGAGCTGGCCGGGCTGCGCAACGACGCCCTGCCGACCTGCCCGGAGTGCAAGGCCGACAAGGCGTACCTGGCCAAGAACAGCGGCGTCGTCACCGGCATCTCCGGACCGGGCGGCAAGCCTGCCCAGTTCGGTGAGATCACCAGCTGGACCATCTCCAAGGGCGGCGAGAACATCGAGTCGGCCAAGAAGTTCGTCTCATACATGATGAACGAGGGCTACCCGGGCTGGCTCGGCATCGCGCCGGAAGGCAAGATTCCGGTACGCAAGGGCACCGCCGAGGACGCCGCCAAGTTCACCACCGCGTGGAGCAAGCTGCCGGCCGGCGTCGACAGCAAGAAGCCGCTCGCCGACCTCTACCCGGCGGACTTCCTGCAGGCGCTGCAGTCCAGCCCGGACACGTTCCAGCGCTGGGGCTTCCCGCAGAAGCAGGGCGCCCTGGTCGGTGCGACCCTCGGCGAGTTGCCGGTGCCCAAGGCGATCAACAGCATGGCCGGCGGCGAGCTGGACGCGGCCGGCGCGGGGGAACGCGCGGCCGAGGACGTGAAGACCATCCAGAAGTCGCTCGAGTAATGGTCGCGACCGACACCCGGCCGAAGCCCACCGGCCCGGCCCCGGAGCGCAAACCGCTCACCATGCGGCAGCGGGAGAACCGCGCCGGCCTGGCGTACCTCTCGCCGACCCTGGCCGTGGTCCTGGTCGTCGTGATCATCCCGATCCTCTGGACGATCATGCTGGCCTTCCAGCGGATCCGGCTGATCAATCTGCGCCGGGCCGGGGTGTTCGGCGACTACTCGCTGGCCAACCTGGAGCTGGTCTTCACCTCGCCGGGCTTCTGGTCGTCGGTGCTGACCACGCTGGTCTACACGATCGGCTCGACCTTCGGTTCGATCGTGATCGGCCTGATCGCGGCACTCGCCCTGCGCGGCCGCTTCCGCGGCCGGACGTTCGTCCGGGCCTCGGTGCTTCTTCCGTACGTCGCGCCCGTGGTCTCCGTCGCCTTCGTCTGGAACGTCCTGCTCAGCCCCCAGTTCGGGCTGGCCAACGACTGGGGTGTGCGCTTCCTGGGCTGGGACCGGCCGATCGCGTTCCTGAGCCAGCGTGAGTACGCGCTCAACCTGCTCGGCTGGAACGTCGACATCCCGCTCGCCCTGTTCACCGTGATCGCGTTCGAGGCCTAGCGGTACTTCCCGTTCGCGTTCCTGTTCCTGCTGGCGCGGTTGTCGGCGTTGCCGGGCGACCTGGAGGAAGCGGCGACCGTGGACGGCGCGACGCCGACGCAGCGGTTCCGGCACATCGTGCTGCCGCAGCTGATGCCGGTGATCGCGGTGCTCGTCGTGCTGCGGACCATCTGGACGTTCAACGAGTTCGACGACATCTTCCTGCTCACCGGGGGCGCGGCGGGCACGGAGGTGGTGAGCGTGCGGGTGTACGAGCTGCTGACCGTGCAGCGCAACGTCGGCGCCGCCGCCGCCCAGTCCGTGCTGCTGGCCGTCGTGCTGGTGGTGCTGGTGGGCGCGTACCTGTGGTTGCTGCGGCGGCGGGGAGGGACCGAGGCATGACGCGCGACCGGTTCGAACGGGCGGTGTTCGCCGTGCTGCGGCCGGTGGTGGTCGTGTGCTTCCTGATCGCCACCCTGCTGCCCTTCTACTACATGCTGGTGCTGTCGTTGCGGCCGATCGAGGACCTGCTGCGACGGCCCGACTCGCTGCTGGTCGACCTGGGCGAGTTGACCCTGGCGACGTACGCCGACGTGCTGCGGCCGGTCGCGGAGGGCGGCCAGGGGTTCCTCAGCCTGCTGGGCAACAGCGCCGTCGTGGCCACGGCGTCGGTGGTGGTGGCGCTCGTGATCGCCATTCCCGGCGCGTACGCGGTGAGCAGGCTGGAGTTCTTCGGCAGGCGGCACGTCAGCTCGCTGTTCCTGGTCGTGTACCTGTTCCCGAGCATCGTGCTGGCGATCCCGCTGTTCGTGATGCTCACCCGGATGCAGCTGCGCGGCTCGCTGGTCGGCCTGGTGCTGGTCTACATCGCGCAGACCGTGCCCGTGGCGATCTACATGCTCAAGAACTACTTCGAGACCATCCCGCCGAGCGTCGAGGAGGCGGGCCTGGTCGACGGCCTGAGCCGGGTCGGCGTCATCCGGCGGATCAGCCTGCCGCTGGCCATGCCGTCGGTGATCGCGACCGGCATCTTCGTGTTCATGATCGCCTGGAACGAGTTCCTGTTCGCCCTGCTGTTCCTGGTCGAACGGCGCGACAGCTGGACCGTCTCGCTGGGTCTCGCGCAGCTGTCGGGCAGCATCGAGATCTCCACGACCGTGCTCATGGCCGGGTCGGTCGTCATCACGTTGCCCGTGGTGCTGCTGTTCTTCCTGACCGAACGGCTACTGTCACAGGGGCTGACCAGCGGCGCGGAGAAGGGTTGAGCGCGGTGGCGGCAGCCGGTCCGAGACCTCTGGCGAGGAGGGAATCCCTGGTGGGGCGCAGCGGGTTCACGGCGTCACCGGGCGAGATCCTCGCGCTGATCCGGTCCGGTCGGGTGAAGACCCGCAAGGACCTGCAGGAACTCACCGGGCTGTCGCGCTCCACGGTCGCGCTGCGCCTGAGCCAGCTCATCTCCGCCGGCTACATCCGCGCGGTCGAGCAGCGGCGCGGCACGGCGGGGCGGCCGGCCGAGGTGCTGTCGTTCGAGGAGAGCGACAAGCTGGTGCTGGCGGCCGACCTCGGCGCGACGCACGCGCGGTTCGCGTTGACCGACGCGGGCGGGCGGATGCTGGGCGAGCGCACCGAGGACCTGGTGATCGGCCAGGACCCCGACGTGGTGCTGAAGGTCGTGATCCGGCGGTTCCGGGAGCTGCTGAAGGCCGCCGGGCGGGACCGGGCGCGGTTGGCCGGGGTGGGCGTGGGGCTGCCCGCGCCCGTCGACTTCCGGACCGGGCGGCCCGTGCAGCCGCCGATCATGCCCGGCTGGCACGGCGTCGGCGTGGCCAAGACGCTCTCCGACGCCCTGGGCTGCCCCGCGTTCGTGGACAACGACGCCAACCTGCTCGGCCTCGGCGAGGTGCGCGAGCGCTACCCGGACGTCGACAACCTGCTCTTCGTGAAGGT
>JASLAV010000973.1 GCA_030146905.1 Lentzea sp.
GGCCTTGACACCCTCGTGCACGATGCCGCCCGCGTCGCCGAAGCGCGAGAAGCCCTGCGCGATCGAGCCCATCGAACCGCCGAGCTTGCCCAGCCGCGCGGCCTGCCTGCCCAGCGCGGCGATCAGCTTGGCGATCCGGGCGCCGATCTGCACCGCCAGCGCGGTGGCCGCGCCGACCGCGTAGCCGATGAACCCGACGATGGACGCGCCCAGGGTGAACACCGCTGCCGCCGCCGCGATCAGCGCGCCCTTGACGAGCTGGGCGAGCAGGCCGGCGATCAGGTCGCGCACGATGTCGCGCAGGATGATGATCAGCGTGCCGGTCACCGCGGTGACGCGCGCCGTGCCGTCCACGACCTCGGCCAACGAGTCCAGCTCGCCGCCGAGCCGGTCCATGCTCTGCTTGAACGCCTCGGCCGCCTTGCCCTCCCAGCCGGTGAACTGGGCCATCGCGGTCTTGTGCAGCTCGGCCTGGTCGCGGATCTGCTTGGCGTCGGCCTTGACCAGCTCGATGTGCGCCTGGATGGCGTCGCGGTCGCCCATCAGCATGTCCAGCGGCTCGCGCAGGAAGCTGACGTGCTCGATCAGCCACCCGATCCCGGCCGCCAGGAGCGTGCCGATCGGGTCGATCGCCAGCGCCACCGTGGAGGCGACCACGTCGATCGCGCCGAACGTGATGTCCAGGACGCGTTCGGTCTCGCTCTGGGCGTCGCCCTCGACCGTCTTGACGAAGCTCGAGTAACTCTCGAAGATCCCGGCCCCGGTCCACTGGTCGGTCATCGCCGGCCGTCCCCGGCCGCGTCGCCGCCGTGCTCTCGCGTTGCCACGGAAACCTCTCCCCCTGCTCGGATCTGTTCAGGTGGCAGTGGACCGCGACACGCCAACGACAGGCCAACGTCCGGCCAACTCCTGGTTGCGACGTGCCCGTTTGGCATGCTCGTGCCGTGACGAACCACATCGACGAAGCCCTGCGGGCGTTGGCGGGCGGGGACCTCGGCGGCGCCAGGGAGGCGCTCCGGGGCGGGGGCACACCGCTGGCGGCGGCGTTGGCCGAGCACTTGGCGGCGGCGCGGGACGGGTCGGTGTACGACCAGCCCGCGGCGTTCGAGGCGTTCATCGACGGCGGCGGCAACGTGGGGCTCTACCGGGCGGTCACCGAGGCGTTGGTGCGGGTGTGCGCCGAGGCTCGGCCGTCGAACCTGCTGGACATCGGCTGCGGCGACGGGCGGGCGTTGCGGCCCGTGCTGGCCTCCGGGCACGCGCCGACCTCGGTGACGCTGGTCGAGCCCTCCACGGCGTTGCTCGACGAGGCGGTGCGCGCGTTGGACGGCTACGACGTCGACGCCCGGCGCACCAGGGTGGAGCCGTTCACGGCGGCGTTGCCCCCGGACGCGGTGTTCGACGTGGCCCAGTCGACGTTCGCCCTGCACGCGTTGCCGCACGAGGTGCGCGACGGCGTGCTGGCCGACCTGGTCGGGCACGTCGGCGTGCTCGCCGTGGTCGAGTTCGACGTGCCGGACCTGCCGCACGCGAGCCCGGAGCACCGCCGGTTCCTGGCCGAGGGGTACGAGCGCGGGCTGACCGAGTACGGGACCGACCGGGACCTGGTGGCGCAGGGGTTCCTGATGCCGGTGCTGACCGGCCAGTTGGTGCCGGGCGCGACCCGAGCCACCTGGGAGCAGCCCGCGGCGCGGTGGGCGGAGCAGGTCGAGCGGGCCGGGTTCACCGAGGTCCGGGTCACCCGGCTGCACGACTACTGGTGGTCCCCCGCGTTCCTGCTCACCGCTTCCGGGTCTCCCGGGGCGCAGGCCTAGTGCACCGTCCTGTGCGACGGGTACCACTCGTCGCCGACGGGCTCGCCCGCGAGGTTCCAGCTCCACGACACGGTGGGCGTGATGCGCAGGTAGGTGCCCGGACCGACCATGCCGACCCGCTCGAAGGGCTGCTCGGCGTGGCCGTACACGCGGATGCCCCGGGCGATGAACGGTTCGGGCGACACGAGGTCGTCCACCACCAGCGACACCTTGTGGTTCCCGGAGGCGATGTTGCGGAACTTCCGGGTGCCGCGCACGGTCGCGCCGCCGCCGATCCACAGGAACGTCCCGTCGAACTCGACGGCCACCGGCACGACGTCGGGTTGCCCGTCCGCCCCGAGGGTCGCCAGCCGGCCGAGCGGCTGCGACCGCAGGTACGCGATCTCCTCGTCAGTGAAGGCCATGCCACTAAACTACACCGTTTAGTTTAGTGTGGGGCCGTGGAGGAGAACCGCTCGGGCCGCAAGCACCGCGCCATCCTCGACGCCGCCACAGCGGTGTTCCTGCGCAATGGCTACCTGGGCACGACGGTGGACGAGGTCGCCGCGCTCGCCCAGGTCTCGAAGCCGACCATCTACAAGCACTTCGGGGACAAAAAGCGGCTGTTCGTCGAGATCGTCGCCGGCACCGTCGACGAGGTCGGCGAGGCGGTCCAGGCCGCCGTGTCCGACCTCGCCGGCACGCGGGACGTCGAGGCGGACCTGCGCGAGTTGGCCCGGCGGCAGCTCGCGCTGGTGCTCCGCCCGCACGTCGTCCAGCTCCGCC
>JASLAV010000998.1 GCA_030146905.1 Lentzea sp.
TCGGCCCTGGACTTCTGCTTCGAGGGCGGCGGTGACCACTGCGTGCACCTCGCCGGCACGCTGTGGTTCTACTGGGCCGGCTGCGGCATGCTCGGCGAGGGCCGCCACTGGCTGAACCGCGCGCTGGCGGACGCACCACCGGGTCCGTTGCGGGCGAAGGCGTTGTGGGTCAACGGATACGTCGCGACGCTGCAGGGAGACCTCCCCGCCTCCAGACGCATGCTGGAGGAGTGCCGCGACTACGCACTGGCCACCGGCGACGAGGTCGCGCTGGCCTACGCGACCCACCGCCTCGCGTGCACGCACCTGGTCGGGGACGACCTCGACCTCGCGGACAGCCTGTTCGAGGAGGCCATCGGCCTCTACCGCAGGCAGGGAACGGTCAACAGCCACACCATGCTCGCCGGCGTCGAACTGGCGATCTCGGCGACGTTCCAGCGCGACTTCGCCGTCGCCGAACAGCTCTGCGTCGAGGCCAAGGCCATCGGCGAGGAGCACGGCGAGCTGTGGGCGCAGGCGTACGCGATCTACGTGCTGGCGCTGTGCGCGTGGGTCCGCGGCGACTACACGCGCGCCGACCAGCTCGGCAGGGAGTGCCTGCGGATCAAGCGCACGTTCCACGACCTGCTCGGCATCGTGCTCGCCATCGAGGTGCTGGCCTGGATCGCCGCGTCACAGGGCAACGCGGCGCGCGCGGCGATGCTGCTGGGCGCCACCAACGAGATCTGGCACACCGTCGGGTACCCCATGTTCGGGTCGCGCCACTTCGGTGCCCCGCACGGCGCGTGCGAGTCGGAGGCCATCTCCGCGCTGGGCGAGCAGGAGTTCCGCGCGGTGTTCCGCAAGGGCATGGACCTGGATCTGGAGGAAGCCATCGCGTACGCGATCGGCGAAGAGCAGGTGGAGCGGCCGAGGTCGATCGCGGAGGCTCCCACGCCGCTGACCCGGCGCGAGCAGCAGGTCGCGGACCTCATCGCCGGTGGCATGTCGAACAAGGAGATCGCGGCCACGCTGGTGATCGCGCGCAGGACCGCGGAGGGACACGTGGAGCGGATCCTGCAGAAGCTCGGGTTCTCCTCGCGGACGCAGATCGCCACGTGGGTGACCGAGCGCCGCAACTGAGCTAGTCCACGCACCCGTCGTTCGGCGGCGGCGGAGGCGGCGCCGTGGCCAGCTCGGTCACCTTCGCCTGCACCTTGGACTGGTCCACCTTGTTCACGTCGAGCCCGTCCACGCGCGCGCCGCCCTCGATCGGCAGCGTCTCGAAGCGCACCTCGGACGGCAGGTTGCCGGCGAACTCGGCCAGGTCGAACCCGGCGTCGATCACGACGTCCTGCTTCGCCATGTCGATCATCGCCTGCACCGCGGTCACGTCCGCGCCCTTCACCCGCTTCGCGACGGCGGCCAGGAAGGCCTGCTGCCGCTTGGTGCGGTCCAGGTCGCCGTTGGGCAGGCCGTGCCGCTGCCGCACGAACGACAGCGACTGGCCCGCGTCGAGGTGCTGCGGACCGGCGGGGAAGTCCGCGCCGGACAACGGGTCCTTCGTCGCCTTGCGTAGGCACACGTCCACGCCGCCCAGCCCCTCCGCGATGTGGAAGAAGCCGATCAGCGAGATCTCCACCAGGTGGTCGATCGGCTGGTTGAGGAACGCCGACACCGTCCGCACCTGCGCGCGGCGACCGGCCTCGCGTCCCGCTCGCTCCAGCGTGCGCCTGTCCTGCTGGCCGGCGGCGCGCAGCCGGTCCTCCTCCGCGATCTTGGCCCTGCCGTACGCCTCCTTGATCTTGCCCTCGCCGCCGGACGCGAGCTGGACCAGGTTGTCGCGCGGCACCGACATCGCCACCGCGGCCCCGGAAGCGGGGACGTGCAACAGGATCAGCGTGTTCGCGTTGTAGCCGCCGCGGTCGCTCTCACCCGCCTGCATGCGCCGCAGCACGTCGTCCGGCAGCGGTTCGCCGTGCAGGTCCAGGCGCGTGGTCAGACCCATGATCAGGATGTTGCGCCCGGAGGCGGACCGCGGAGCGTCGTCCGGGATCGCGTACGACCTCTCGACCCCCGTCGAGATCGTGGACACCGTCGACCACGCGACGCCGGACGCGACGAGCACGGCCGCGCACAGAGCGGTCCAGACGGTGCGGAGCAGGACCAGAAGAGCAGTGCGGTGATGGCCACCACGTGATCGCATGAGAAGAACCCCCCTCAACTATCGTAGGTGCACATGGGGGTTCAGCTGCCGAGTTTGGCGGCACTCGCGGTGCTGGCCGTTTTCACGCAGGCGGGGATCTGGGTGGACGGGGGCAACCTCGGGTGGTCTTTCGGCGTGTGGGTGGTGACGGGCGCGATCGTTGCTTCGGCGCTCGTTCGTCGCGTGGGGTTGTGGACGGTGGCACCGGCGCCACCTGTCGTCTTCGTCGTGCTCGCGGTGGGCAACGCGGCGTGGCAGCGGCAGTCGCAGAGGCAGTCGTTGTGGGGGAGCAGCAAGGAGTTCGCCGCGGACGCGGTCCCGTGGTTCGTCAACGGGTTCCCGTGGCTCGCGGCGTCGGTCGGCGCGGCCGTCGTGGTCGCCGCCGTCCGCGTACTTTCTGGGGGGCAAGGAAGATGCAGGTCTTCGTCGACGGCAGAGGCGGTAGACGGGTAGTCGCGAGGGTGGTCAGCGTGACCGTCGCGAGTGGACTGATCATGTTCGCCGCCGTGGTCGGCGCCACGCTGCTGGGAGCGTGGTGAAGCGCGCTCCGAGGCTGCACTGGATCTCCATCCTGCTCGGGCTGCTCGTGTTGATGTGCGTGGTGTCGTTCCACGCCTACACCGCGATCAGGCCGGAGCCGGTGCAGCACTCCGGCGAACGCCGCGAGCTGGGTGAGCGCACGCTCGCGCTGGCGTTCCACGGCGGCCCGGATCCGAAGTGGACACCGCGTGTCCTGGACGTTCTGCGGGAATCGGGCATCAAGGCGACGTTCTTCGTCACCGGCACGCAGGTCACCCGCAACCCGCAGGTGACCCGCCGGATCGTGGCGGAGGGGCACCAGATCGGCATCGACGGCTTCCGCGCGGAGGGCGACCACGGCAACCCGCTGAACCTCGCCTTCGCGCAGGCGGCGCTGGCCGAGGTGCTCGGTGCCCACGCGCCGCTGGCCGGCCCGCCCGCCGAGGTCGACAGCGGCGACCGGCAGCACCAGGACATCGGCACGCTGGTGCGGATGTCGTTGCGGGAGCAGGGAGGCGTCGTCCGGCTGCACGACGACGGCAGCATCGGCGCGGACATCGCGCGCGAGCTCGCCAGGGCGCCCGGCTACCGGTTCGTCACGGTCACCGACGACCTGCTCGTCGAGGCGAACGTGGCGGAACGGCTCACCGGCGCGGTCACCGCGTGGTCGCAGCGCTACGGCGGCGTCGTGCTCGTGCTGTTCGGCACGGCGATCGCGATCGCCGCCCTGCTGGGCCTGCTGCGCACGTTCATGCAGCTCGGCCTCGCCCACACCGACCGACGGCTGCGGCGGGAGAGCGAGCTGGAGCCACCGCCGTGGTTCACACCACCGGTCTCGGTGGTCGTCCCCGCCTACAACGAGGCGCTGAACATCGCCGCCACGGTGAGGTCGCTCGCCGCGAACGACCACCTCGCCGACGTCGAGGTGATCGTGGTCGACGACGGCTCGACGGACGGCACCGCCGACCGCGCGGAGGAGCTCGACCTGCCGGGCGTCACCGTGATCAGGCAGGTCAACCAGGGCAAGCCCGCCGCGCTCAACACCGGTATCCGGCAGGCGAAGCACGACCTGCTGGTGCTGCTCGACGGCGACACGATCTTCGAACCGGAGACGATCGGCCAGCTCGTGCAGCCGTTCGCGGACAGCGGCGTCGGCGCGGTCTCCGGCAACGCCAAGGTCGGCAACCGGCAGGGCCTGCTGGGGCGCTGGCAGCACCTGGAGTACTGCGCGGGGTCCAACCTGGACAGGCAGATCCTGCACGCGCTGCGCTGCATCCCGACGGTGCCGGGCGCGGTCGGTGCGTTCCGCAGGACCGCGATCACCGACGTCGGCGGCGTCAGCGACGACACGCTGGCCGAGGACACCGACCTCACGATGGCGGTCACGCGCGCGGGCTGGCGGGTCGCGTACCGGCCGCAGGCCAAGGCGTGGACGGAGGCACCCGGCAACCTGCGCGGCCTGTTCCGCCAGCGCTACCGCTGGTCGTACGGCACTTTCCAGTCGATGTGGAAACACCGCGGCGCGTTGGTGGAGAGCGGGCCGATGGGCCGGTTCGGGCTCCTCTACCTGCTGGCGTTCCACCTGCTGCTGCCGTTGCTCGCCCCGGTGATGGACCTGTACGTCGTCTACGGCTTCCTCGTGGCGGACGCACCGCTCGCGCTGGTGGTGTGGACGGTGTTCCTGCTCATGCAGACCGCGAGCGCCGGGTACGCGCTGAGGCTGGACGGCGAGTCGCTCAAACCGCTGTGGGCGTATCCCTTGCAGCAGCTCGTCTACCGGCAGCTGACGTACGTCGTGGTCATCCAGTCGTTGATCACGGCGGTGCACGGCACGCAACTGAGGTGGATGAAGGTGCGGCGCACGGGTCGGCTCACGAACGCTCCCGGCGGTACGGTGCACGTCACCTAGGCCGCCGCACGAGGGGATCACGGGTGGGCCGCAGGCCCGGTTCAACATGGACCTCGTCGCGGCCAGAGCGCGTGCGAGCAAGGCGAGTCTCTGCTGGGCGTCGTGGTGGTCCCCGGACCGCGGGCGAACCTCCTGCCGGGCGTTCGTGACGCGGTGGACAGGTGCCCGGCGCAGGCGGTGACTCCGCAAGAGTGAGCCGAGCGGCCGTTCCGGTGAGGCGTCATCACCCGAGATTGATTCAGTGCCGCCTCACCGACACCTCTATGGCCTCTTTCCCTTCACCACGGTCGTCCAGAATCGTAAACGCGACCACCACGGCGTTGTGGTGGTCGCGCCGCCATGCGTTCTCCCGAAATCGGAAGGCCATTTCCGACCAGGCCGGACAAAGGGACGGCGAGGGTGGCGCTGTGAGTACCGGCGGTGTGTACCGGGTATCTCTGCGGAGGGTGTCCGACGCACGTCAGGAGGACCAGCTGTGCTCAACGGCGATGCATTTCCCGCTCGCGTGGACAGAACCGACGTGCGGCATGTCGAAAATCTGACCGGCGCGCTCAGGGCGTTGGATTACGAATACGGCGGAGGAGCCTGCCGCGATGCCTGCGCGGCGTTGCTGAACTGGGCGAACCCGCTGCTCGACGCCGGCCCGCCGGAACGGGTGCTGCACCGGCTGCAGGTGGCCATCGGGGACCTGCACAACCTGGCAGGCTGGGCGTCGTTCGACATGGGCCTGCTGGAGTCCGCCCACCGGCACTTCGGCCGTGCGATGGAACTGGCGCGTGCGTCGGGCAACAGCGCGCTGGAGGCCAACATCCACTACCGGCTGGGCCGCGTGCACCTGCACCACGAGCTCCCGGAGGAAGCTCTGGCGTCGTTCCAACGGGGCCTGCCCATCGCGCAGGCCAGTGGATCGACGCTGGCCGTGTCGATCCTGCACGCCAACGAGGCGTGGGCGTTCGCGAAGATGGGCGCGGAAAGGCAGGCGCTGCGCCAGTTCGCCCGCGCGCAGGACGAGTTCGACCACGCGGAGCTGGAGGACGCGCCGCCGTGGGCGCGGTTCTTCGACCTGGCCGACCTCGTGTCGATCGGCGGCATGGTGCACACCGAGCTCGCCCGCACCTGCGACGTGAAGTACGCGAGGACGGCGATCCCGTTGCTCACCAGGGCGATCTCGACCGGGGGAGCGGACGCGTCACGCAGCCAGTCGTTCCGGCTCGCCGCGCTGGCGGTCAACTACCTCGTGCGGAACGAGGCCGAACGCGCGTGCGAGATCGGGGAGAGGGCGATGGCGGTGTCCGGTCCCATCCGCTCCGCCCGCACCAGGGACCGCATGCGGCCGCTCAAGCAGGAGGCGGATCGGTTGCGCGGCAACCAGGCCGCCGACCAGCTGTCGGCGCGCCTCACGACGTTCATGTCGGCGTCGCGGGGAGCGGCCTGAGCCGGACGGTGCCGCCGGAACCCGAGGAGAGGTCTGGGTTTCGGGCCCCGGCGGCACCGTGAACGGAGCAGCGCCCCGCTGGGGGGCCGGGAGCCGCTCCTGCTCTGGGGTCAGCAGCGGATGTCGGTGCGCGCCCGGTAGGTCATCGCTCCGGAGTTCCACTCGGCGTAGGCGGAGGTGCACGTGCTCAGCGTGTCGGTGCCGCCGGACCACAGCTCCTGCTGGCGGTAGCCGCCGGACCGCTGGCCCGCGTGGCCGTAGGGCTCACGCGCGCTCGTGCCGGCCCACTTCTCGATGATGATCATTTCCGGCGTGTAGGGCGCACCGGCGCCGTGGGTGCTGTCCCAGGTGTAGATGTAGGCCCAGTTCTTGCCACAACCCTTGAACTGCTTGACGGACGCCCACCTCTGACCGTTGTCACCGATGTAGGCGGTGCTGCCGATCTGGGTGACGGGCCCGCATCCTGGCGCGCTCTCGGCCAGTGCGTTGTTCGCGGTGACCAACCCCAGCAACAACGCGCCGACGGCGATGAAGGTTGTCCTTCTCATGGGCGAGAAGCATCACGTGACCCGCTGACATTTCGCTGACACGCGGGGTTACCGCCTGGTTAGGATCGGGCCCATGCAGCGGCGGTGGGAGTTCGGGGTTCTCGGATCGTTGCAGGTCATCGACTCAGGCCGGGTCGTGGAGCTGCGGTCGGCCAAACAGCGCGTCCTGCTCGCCGCGTTGCTCATGAAGCCCAACGCGCCCGTTTCGTCATACGAACTGATGGAACACCTGTGGGGCGAGGAGCCTTCCGGTTCCGCACGCGCGACCTTGCAGACCTACGTCATGCGGCTGAGGCAGTCGCTGGACGACCTCGCCGACCGCAAGCTCGTGCGCACGTGGCCGACCGGCTACTCGATCCACGTCGAGGACGACCAGCTCGACCTGCTGACGTTCCAGCGGTTGCGCGCGGAAGCCCGCCGCGCGCCCGACCTGGAGACCGAGGCGCGGCTCCTCGGCGAGGCGGCGGCGTTGTGGCGAGGGCCCGCGCTGGACCAGGTGTCGTCGCTGCGGATGGAGCAGACCGACGTGCAGCGCCTCAACGAGCAGCGCTGGGAGGTGCTGGAACGCCGCAACGACGCCGAGCTGCAGCTCGGCAGGCACGACCAAGTGGTCGACGAGCTGCGGTCCCTGGTCGCGGAACACCCGCTGCGCGAACGGTTCTGGTACCAGCTCATGCTCGCGCTGCACCGCACCGGGCAGCAGGCGCAGGCACTGGACGTCTTCCGCCGCGCCGGCGAGGTGCTCGCCGACGAGCTCGGCATCGACCCGAACGCGGAGCTCCGCGCGCTGCACATGGAGGTCCTCGCCGGGTCGTTCGCGCCGGTCGCCGCCGGGTCGGGACCGTCGTGGCTGCCGCCGGCGGTGGGGGACTTCTCCGGTCGCGTCGGCGAGGTCGCGCGGCTCACGGCAGGCCTGCGCGCCGGTGGGACGTGGACCATCACCGGGCCCGGCGGTGTCGGCAAGACCTCACTGGCCGTCCACTGCGCGCACGCCGTGCGGGCGGCGTTCCCGGACGGCCAGCTGTACCTGAACCTGCGCGGTGGCGAGCAGAAGCCCGTCGAGCCGGCCGCGGCGCTGGACCGGTTGCTGCGCGGCCTCGGCGTGTCCGGTGGTGCCATCCCGTCCTCTGTGGACGATCGGGTGGACCTGTACCGCGACCTGCTGTCGGACCGGCGGATCCTCGTCGTGCTGGACAACGCGGTCAACGAGGCCCAGGTGCGGCCGTTGCTGCCGGGCACCACCTCGGGCGCGGCGCTGGTGACGTCGAGGGCGGCACTGGCGGGACTGGAGGCCGCGCACGTCGTGCCGCTGGACGTGCTGCCGCCCGACGACGCGCTGGCGCTGTTGCGGACCGCGGTCGGCGAAGCCCGGTGCGCCGCGGAACCCGAAGCGGCGCAGGAGATCGTGACCTACTGCGGCAAGCTGCCCCTGGCGTTGCGGGTGGCGGCGGCACGGCTGGTCGCCCGCCCGCACTGGCAGCTCGCGAAGCTCGCCGGGCGGTTGTCCGACGAACGGCGCCGCTTCGACGAGCTGTCGCTGGGAGACCTCGACGTCCGCGCGTCGCTGGCGCTGTCCTACGACGGCCTGGACTCCTCGCACCGGACGGCCTTCCGGCTGCTGTCGCTGGTCGACACCCCCGACTTCACCGCGTGGATGGCGTCACCGCTGCTGGGCCTCGGCCTCGACGACGCGGAGGACCACGTCGAGGCGCTGGTCGACGCCCGCCTCGTCGACTACGCGGGCCGCGATGCGCTGGGACAGGTGCGTTACCGGCTGCACGACCTGCTGCGCGCGTTCGGCCGTGAGGCGGCGTCCGAAGACCCGGCGGTCGCGATGAAGGCGTTGTTCGAGCAGTGGCTCGACCTCGCCACGCGGGCGGACGCGGAGCTGCCGCACCAGGCGATCCGCCTGGAACCCCTTGCGCTGGAACGGTTCGACCTCGGCGACCCGGCCGGCTGGTTCGACGCGGAGTGGCAGAACCTCCACGCCGTGATCACACAGGCCGCCGCGCTCGGCCTCGGGGACCTGGCCGCGGAGCTCGCGATCCGGTCGGCGGCGTTCTGCGACCTGCGGGCCCGGTTCGACGACTGGGAGCAGATCAACTGCCTCGGGTTGTCGTGCGCGCCGCCGCAACGCAGACCGGTCCTGTTCCAGCAGCGCGGAATCCTGCGCGCACGGCTGCACGACTACGCGGCCGCGTCGGAGAACTTCCAGGCCGCGCAGGAGGGTTTCGCCGCGGCCGGTGACGTGTGGGGCGAGGCCTACGGCTGGTACGGCATGGGCTGGATGCACGAGTGGAGCGGACGTTCCGCCGAGGCCCGTGCGGCGCACCGCGAGGCCATGACCCGGTTCGTCGAGTCCGGCAACCCGCACGGCGAGATCGAGGTGCTGTGCTCGCTGGGCGCCATCGAACGGCGTGCCGGCGGGCTGGCCGCGGCATCGGGCTACCTGGAACGGGCGCGGCGGCTCGCGAACGGGCTGGGCGACGAGCAGAGCGAGCTGATGGCGACGCTGGAACTGGGGCGGTTGCACCAGTTCACCGGTGAGCTGGGGATGTCGGCCGAGTTCCTGCGGTCCTCGCTCGCGGCGGCGCGGAAGCTCGGCGATCCGGACATGGCGGCGAACATCCGGCTGTTCCTCGCGGACACGCTGATCCGGTGGGGGCAGGTCCCGCCGGCCGAGGAGCAGCTGCGGCTGGCGTGGGAGTTCTTCGAGGAGCACGACGACAGGCAGGGACGCATCTGGGTGTGGCGCCTGAGGTCGGGGCTGGCCTCGTCACCGGAGGAGGCGCTGCGGCTGGCGACGCTGGCGATGGACCAGGCGAGGGAGATGGGCTCGCCGCCGGAGTTCGGGCGGTCGTTGCGCGTGCTGGGCGACGCCCTGGAACGCGCGGGGCGCCTCGACGAGGCGCGTGAGCACTGGCGGCTGGCAGGGGAGACCCTGACGGCGGCGGGGTTCCAGGCCGAGGTCGACGAGCTCCGCCTGGCGGTCGCGCCCGGTTCCGGCTGAGCACCTCGGACTCACACGGGTGGCAGTGGACAGCCGTTGGTGCCAGGCGACGGGCACGGTTGTCGCCTGGCAGCTCTCCAACGACCGGCGGATCAGCTGACGGTGATCGCGCCCGCCGGGCACAGGCCGGCCGCTTCCTTCGCGGTGGCCTCGTGCGCGGCGTCGGGGCGCTCGACGAGGAGCACCACCGTGCCGTCTTCCTCGTTCTGGTCGAAGAGGTCCGGATCGGTCAGAACGCACATCCCCGAGCCGCAGCACTTCGACTGGTCAACGGAAATCCTCATGCCGACCACGCTACTGGCAACGAGTGGACCCCGTAGATCCCCATGTCGGTGCGCAGCGGCACCTCCTCGGGATCGGTGTCGAGCCGCAGGTCAGGGAACGCGCTGAACAGCCTGGAGAACCCGATCCGCATCTCGATGCGGGCCAGCTGCTGGCCGAGGCACTGGTGGATGCCGTGACCGAACGCGACGTGGCCCGACGCGGGCCTGCGCAGGTCGAGCTCGTCGGGGTTGCCGGGGAACTTCTCGGGGTCGCGGTTCGCCGCGGGCACGTGCATCAGCACCGTGTCACCGGCCTTGATCAGGTGCCCGTCGATCTCCACGTCCTCGGTGGCGGTGCGCGACGGTCCGAAGTGGATGATCGACAGGTACCGCATCAGCTCCTCGACGGCGTTGTCGATCAGCTCGGGCTCGTCCTTGAGGATCTTGAGCTGGTCCGGGTGCTGCAGCAGCGTGAACGTGCCGATGCCCAGCATGTTCGCCGTGGTCTCGTGCCCGGCGAGCAGGAGCAGCAGCGCCATGTTCGACGCTTCCTCGTCGGTCGGCTCCCCGGTGGCGATGAGGTCGCTGATCATGTCGTCGCCCGGGTTCTCCTTCTTGCGGACGATCAGCTCGCGCATGAACGCCTGGATGCGCCTGATGGCCGCCATGGCCTCGTCGAACGAGGTCTCCAGGCTCAGCATCTTCGCCGTGTCCTCTTGGAAGCGGTGCCGTTCGTCGTAGTCGACGCCGAGCATCGCGCAGATCACCAGTGAGGGCACGGGCAGTGCGAACTCCTTCACGAGGTCCGCTC
>JASLAV010001020.1 GCA_030146905.1 Lentzea sp.
GTCGGGAACGAGGCGGTTGTAGGCGCGAACACCGAGGTCGAGCACGTCAGCGGCCTGAACCGCTTCGAGCGCCTCGGCGACCGAGCCGACGATGTGGGTGGTGAGCAGCTGAGGAGCCGTGAATTCGGCGACTTCTTGGGACACGGGCGGACCCTAGCGCATTGACGTTTCACCCGATCGAGATGAGACTGGGCGGCGCTCAGTGGGGAGCTGTGTTTTTTCGCGGGGGTCGAGCAGAGGAAGTCATGCAGCATCGCAGGGTCACGCGCCGAGGTAAGACCGTGATCGCCATCGCGGGCGTGGCTGTCGGAGTGCTCGCGTTACTGGGTGTGATCCAGTTTGCACTGAGCGGTGGTAATTCCGCCGCACAGCCTAACGCAACCACCACGACGACTACGTCGAATGGCGTTGAAACTCCTGACGCCGCACTGGAAACAACCGAGCCGTCGGCGGACGTGAAGGTCCAAACAGGCTCGTTCCGGCAGCAGCGCGGCATGTTGACGGTCGAAGTCACACGCGTGGAAGCCGCCAACGGCCGCGTGAAGCTCTTCGTGACGGCCACGAACGCGTCCCAGGCCAGGATGACCCTGCCCGTGGACGGCATCGAGGTCCTGGACGATCTGAACCGCACCTACGCGGCGTCCAGCAGCAAGTGGGACAGCCTCGTCACGCAGGGCACCACGACGTCGGGCATCGTCGTGCTGGACGAGAAGGTCGGCACGGGTGTGAAGTCGCTCACGCTGACGTTCAACTCGATCTCCGGCCAGTTCGCCCCGACCGGCGCCGCAATCACCGTAACGGGTATCCCGCTGCCGAAGTGATTTCCGCGCTGTCGTGGGTACGTCTTGGTGCATGACGCAACGTGGAAGTGACCAGCACGGGTTCCTGATGGACGACCACCTGAAGAAGGAGGTCGAGAACGAGCTGCGCGCCAACGGCCCGACGCGCGCCGAGGCGTGGCGCGAGCCGGAGATGCCGGAGCCGGACGAAAACCCCGAGGAATCACGCGGTTAGCTCGCTACTGTCCACCGTGTGAAGTTCCTGTTCTTCTGGGGCCACCAGCCCGAACGAGACGGCGGCACCGGCAAGGGCTGCCTCTCGCAGTGGTGGCCGTGCACGTTCACGGCCGACGGGCAGGAGTTCGCCTCCGCCGAGCACTACATGATGTGGCGCAAGGCCTTGCTGTTCGGCGACACCGCCGTGGCGGCGCGGGTGCTCGCGGCGCGAACCCCTGCCGAGGCGAAGGCGCTGGGGCGCGTGGTCCCGGGTTTCTCCAGCGACGTCTGGGAATCCGCACGGCTGGACATCGTCGTGGACGGCAACCTGGCCAAGTTCGGCCAGGACGCCGCTCTGCGCACCTACCTGCTGAGCACGGGTTCCGGCGTGCTGGTCGAGGCCAGCCCGCAGGACCGCGTGTGGGGCATCGGCCTGGCAGCCTCCGACCCGCGCGCCGCCGACCCCGCGCAGTGGCTGGGCCTGAACCTGCTCGGCGAGGCGCTGATGGAGGTCCGCTCTAGGCTTTCAGCGTGAGGTAGGTGGTGAGGGCTGCCAGCGTGATGCCGCAGGGGACGAGTCCTTTTCGGATCATCGCGGGCACCTCGACCAACGGCACCCACTCCACCTTCGCGGCCTCGGCGGGGTCGTGCTCGCCGGTCTTCTCCGGATCGCCGCCGACGAAGATGTGCGTGGTGTGCGAGCTGATGCCGTTCATCGGGTGGACCGTCACCAACGGCTCGACCCGCACCCTGTACCCGGTCTCTTCCTCGGTCTCGCGGATCGCCGCGGTCTCGGCCGTCTCACCGGCCTCGAGACGGCCGGCCGGGACCTCCCAGCCCCAGGCGCCGGTGGCGAACCGGTGGCGCCACATCAGCAGGACGTGGTCGTCCCGGACGACCACCACGGCCGTCGAGGGGTAGGGCAGGCGCAGCACGTGGTGCTCGAAGCGTTCCCCGCCTGGGATCTCGACGTCGTCTAGGTCGACGCTCATCCACTCCGACTGGTAGAGCCTGCGGGTGCCGTGCACCGTCCACTGTGTCACTCGGCAAGCACTACCACGTGAACCTCGCGCGCGTGCCATGCGTGTTCAGAGACGTGGGAAGCGTCTGACCGATCCTGCAGGGGAGAAGTGATGTTCAGCTACTCAGGACCGGCGCGGCTCGTCTACGCGGACGGCAACGCGGCCGAGCTGGATCGGGTCGATCTGATCGAAACGGTGACCGATGGTCTCTGGCAGTTGTCCGGCGCCGCGACGGCCGCGGAAGCGCTCAGCGGCGGTGCGGCACGGATCAAGCTGCCCACCGGAGGCGAGGCCGAGGTCGTGGTCTCGAACGTCCGGGTCAGCGAGGGTGTGCGCGGGGTGTCTTGCAGCGTGACGCTGATCAGCTCGGAGACCCCGCCGCCTGTCTGAGCTGGAAAGCCGGAAGGCCCCGGCGGGGATCCCGCCGGGGCCTTCCGGGTAGAGCGACCGATCACACGTCGTAGTAGAGCGCGAACTCGTAGGGGTTCGGGCGCAGACGCAGCGGGTCGATCTCCTGCTCGCGCTTGTACGAGATCCAGGTGTCGATGACGTCCGGCGTGAACACGCCGCCCTCGAGCAGGTACTCGTGGTCCGCCTCGAGGTTGTCGAGCACGGCGTCCAGCGTCGCGGGGACCTGCTTGACGTCGCGGGCCTCCTCGGGCGGGAGCTCGTAGAGGTCCTTGTCGATCGGGGCCGGCGGCTC
>JASLAV010001028.1 GCA_030146905.1 Lentzea sp.
GCGGCGGTGATGATCCCGTGCGCGCGGCCGGGCGGGTGGAAGACGCGCGGCAGTTTGTTGACCAGCACGAGCAAGGCCGAAGCCGCGACGACGAAGACCAGAGCGGGCCACAACCCGAGACGAACCCCGGTCAGGAACGCCCCGGCACACACACCACCGGCGTATGCCGCCGGTACCGCGCGCACGAACAGCAACCACAACGGGCGGGTCGGCAGCAGCGGAAGCCACGCGCGGCGGTGGGGCATGTGAACGGGTGCACCGAGATCAGGCCTGCCCAGCCGGGCGAGGAACTTCAGCGCGCGGATCGTCGGACCCGCACCCCGTTGACCCGAAAGCCGTTCCACGACGAAGGAGCCCACGAAGTCGGTGCCGATCGTGTCGACCTGCTTGTCGAGGTGTGTCAGCGCGAGGAGGTTCAACGCCAGCGGCGAGTCCAGGCGTTCCCAGATCTCCGGTGTCAGCGCCGATTCCAGGCTGTCGAGTCGAGGGCTGACCGAAGCGATGTACTCGAGCACCTGACCGCGGGACAGCGGCTCGACGTACACCGTCGGCAGGTTCTCGATGGGAGCCGTCGAAGACACGACCGACGCGAACGGCGCGAGTTCGGACTCGCAGAGCGCGCGGTCGACGCGCGGCACCTCGTCCAAGCCGTCGATGAGCACGGCCACGCGCCCGCGGCGCAGCCAGATCGTGCCCGCCGAGCGGCTGATGCCGTAGCGGCGGTTCATCTCGCGCAGCAGCCACGCGGTGAACTCGGTGGGTTTGCGGGTGCCGTAGGCACGCCACGTCGCCAAGTCCACGACAACGGGAATCGGTGCCTCCGGGTCGTTGCGCGCACGTTCGACCAGCACCAGGCACAGCTCGCGCAGCATCGTCGAACGACCGCTGCCGACCGGGCCGACGAGGACCATGCTGCGGCCGAGTCGGTCGTAGACGGCTTCGAGGTCGGAGTAGGAGAGCGTCTCCCCGTCGACGCGCACCGCGAGCTTCGGCTGCCGCAGCAGGCCGAGCTTGATCTGGGTCTGCGCGGCCAGCGAGGAGGCGAGCAACGCCTTCACCCGGGCCTCGACGCGCTCCAGCGCGGCAACGCGGTTGCTGGTCTCGTGACCGCGGACGCGTTCCCAGAACGCGAGGCCGATCGCGACGAGCACCATCACGCCGACCGCGGGCCACAGCCACCGGCCGAACTCGCCGAAGAACTCCGGCACGGTCCCGCCGGTGCTCACGCTGATGGCGGCCGGGAGCAGCAGGACGACGGTGACCAGGCACAACGCGGCCAGTGCGGTCAGTCGTGCCGCTCGTGTCACCCCGCTCGGATCCACCTTCACCTCCGCGATCCCGGCGAACGACGGTAACCGTGTCGCCGGGATCGCGGAAGGGAAACAGAGACGTGGGTGCGCCCGTGGGCGCGGATGGTCCGATCAGGCGTAACTCACAGGCGAATCACCCGCATGCGCAGCCTCACGAGCCCATTCCGGGTACGTCCTGCCCGGCTACTGCTGGCCGCCGAAGTTCCGGAGACCTTCCTTCAGCTTGTCCTCGCCCTGGTCGATGTGCTCGCTGTGCTTGCCGCCGGTCTTCTCGTCCGCGAACTGCCCCGCGCGCTCGACACCCTGGTCGACCTTGTCGCCGTGGTCGCCGATCATGTCCTTGGCCTTGTTCTTCAACTCGTCGAAGCCCATGACTGCATCACCTCTCCCTATTGGGGTCGGGGTACCCGGCCTCGGATCAGGAACAACTCACTGGATCGAGTGACGTGGTGTCATGGGCAACACCCTCCACATCGGACGCGGCCGGCAACGGCCCGGCGGCTGAGTGATCCGTTAACCCTTGCCGGGTCACCGGCGGCTCGGCTAGGAAGCGCGCATGAGGCGAATCGCAGCCGGCCTGGCAGTGGCGGCACTGTCCGCAGGACTCATCACCACCCCGGCCGCGTCCGCGCAGCCGGAAGCGCAGCTCGCGGCACGTCCCGACTGCGCCTACACCGCGACGCCGGACGATCCCGCCGCTCGTCCTGTACCGATTCCCCACAACCCGTGGTTCACCAAGGGCAAGGTCCTGGTGAAGGTGAAGACCAACCAGGGCGACATCCCGCTGGTGCTCGACCGCACCAAGGCGCCGTGCACCGCCCACAGCTTCATCCACCTGGCCCACCGCGGCTTCTACAACCAGACCGAGTGCCACCGCCTCACCGCGTACCCGACGCTGCAGGTCCTGCAGTGCGGCGACCCGTCCAACACCGGTGCGGGCGGTCCCGGTTACAAGTACAAGGACGAGCTGCCCACCGACCTGCGGCCCGCGCCGAACGACCCCACCGGTCAGCGCCGCATCTACCCGCGCGGCACCCTCGCGATGGCCAACGCCGGCGCCGACACGAACGGCTCGCAGTTCTTCCTCGTGCAGTCGGACTCGATCCTGCGCCCGAACTACACGGTGTTCGGCCAGATCCTGCCCGAGGGCCTGAAAACCCTGGACAAGATCGCCGCCGGCGGCATCGCGGGGGAGAACCCGCAGGACGGCCGCCCGAACATCACCTCCGAGCTGAAGTGGGTCCTCCCACTAGGCGTTTAATGCGAGGCCCAGCCCGTCAGCGCTCCGTAGAACGCGTCGGAGAGCCGCCGGACCACCTGCTCGTCGGGTAGTCCGGCGGTCTTCGTCAGGTCCATGATCTCCTGCGGGTCGAACAACGAGTTGTGCAGAAATCGTGCCACGTTCAACAAGGTGTCCGGCAGTGCCAGATCGATGAGCACTCCGCGCAGCGCCCGGTCCCACGCGTCGCACGACAGCGCCGTCATGGCGTCGGCTGTCTGCAGGCGCTCCAGGAACCCGCGCTGAGCCCAGAACCGCACTATCACCGGGCCGTGCACGTTCTGCAGTTTCACCCAGTGCGCGGCCTGGTGCTCGAACAGTTCCTTGCCGCTCTTGCGAGATCGTTCGCCGTGCTCGACCAACGACGCCATGACGTCCTCGTGGTAGGCCGTCACAAGCGCTTCCACGGACGGGAAGTGCCGATACGCCGTCGCTTGCGAAAGCGCTGCCTTGCGCGCGATCGACTGCATCGTCGCCGTTGCTGGTTCAGCCCGCAGGACGTGCGTCGCGGCATCCAGCAATCGCTTGCGGTTGCGGCGCGCGTCACTGCGGCTGCTTGTCTCCTCCGGCAGAACGTCCTCCCACCCGCGAACCCCCATTGTGAGGTGCAGGATAAGACGAACGATCAGCGGAACGAGGCGATTCCGGTCAACGCGTGGCCGATGGATAGCAAATGGATGTCGGAAGTGCCCTCGTAGGTCAGCACGGATTCCAGGTTGTTCGCGTGACGCAGCGGCGAGTACTCCGAAGAGATGCCGTTGGCGCCGAGGATCGTGCGGCTTTCCCGCGCGATCGCGATGGCCGCCTCGACGTTGTTGTACTTGCCGACGCTGATCTGTTCCGGCTTCAGCGCACCGGCCTGTTTGAGCTTCGCGAGGTGCAGCGCCAGCAGCATCGCGGTGTTCACCTGCACCGACATGCTCGCGAGCTTGCGCTGCGTGAGCTGGAAGGCGGCGATCGGCTTGTCGAACTGGACGCGCGTGCCGGAGTAGCGCAGTGCCGCCTGCAACGAATCCCGCGCCGCTCCGACAGCGCCGAACACGATCCCGAACCGCGCCTCGTTGAGGCAGGAAAGGGGAGCGCGCAGAGAAGTCGCGAGCGGCAGCCGCGCGCTTTCCGGCAACCGCACGTCCTCCAGGACCAACTCGGATGTGACGGAGGCTCGCATTGACAGCTTGTTCTTGATGTCCCGCGTGGAGAATCCCGGTGTGCCCTTGGGAACGAGGAATCCCCGAATTCCCTCCTCCGTCCGCGCCCACACGGTCGCCACGTCCGCCAGGCCGCCGTTGGTGATCCACGTCTTGGAACCGTTGAGCACCCAGTCCGCGCCGTCGCGCACAGCCCGCGTGCGCATGCCCGACGGGTTGGAGCCGAAGTCGGGTTCGGTCAGCCCGAAGCACCCGATCGCCTCGCCGGCGGCCAGACGCGGCAGCCACTCCTGCTTCTGCTCCTCCGACCCGTACTCCCGGATCGAGTACATCGACAGGGAGCCCTGCACCGACACGAAGCTGCGGATCCCGCTGTCCACGGCCTCCAGCTCCATGCACGCGAGCCCGTACGCCAGCGCGGACGTCCCCGCGCAGCCGTAGCCCTCGAGGTGCATGCCCAGCACCCCGAGCTTGCCGAGCTTCCGTGCGAGCTCGCGCGGCAGCACGCCCTCCTCGAACCAGGAGGCGATGTGCGGCCGGACGTGATCGGACAGGAACGCCGCGACGGTGGCCTGGATGTCGCGCTCCTCGTCGCTCAGCAACGACGGGATGTCCAGCAACTGCAACGGGTCCTGCACGTCACTGCTCCAGCTTCGGCGGGCGCAGCCGGTAGGTGGCCGGCGTGCGCGACAGGCGGATGGGGTTCGCGA
>JASLAV010001072.1 GCA_030146905.1 Lentzea sp.
AGACCGTGGAAGGCCTGAAGCGAGCACTGCTCCTGGACGAGACCGACCTGCTGGCGCTGTTGAACGGCTGGACCACGGTGCCCGCCTACGCCCTCGGCCGGTTCGGTGACGTCCTGGCGCGCAACGCCCTCGCCACCGCACTGCACAGCCGTTTCGTCCACGGCGACAACCTGCACCGCATGATCTTCCGCGACCCCGCGGGACAGGAGTTCTTTCTCGACTGGACTGCTACGGCCCGTGCGGCCGTCGTCGACCTGCGCCGCAGTGCCGAGCACGCCACCGGCGAACGCGCGCTGCGGGAACTGGTCGCTGAACTCTCCCTGGGGAGCCCGTCGTTCCGCCGGTTGTGGGCAGAGCCGGAACCACGTGGCGTGATCGCGCGCGGCACCCACTTCTTCCACCCCGGCGTCGGCGAGCTGGAACTGAACACGGAGATCCTCCCGATCACCAGCGCGCCCGGCCGGCGGCTGGTCGCCCAGCCGCCCGCACCGCGCTCCCGCTCCGCCGACGCCCTGGTGCTGCTGAGCAATCTGGCCGTCTGATGTGGTCAGGCGGTTTCGCCGACCACGACCTTCACCGTGGAGTACTTGCGGCGCAGCTCCTTGAGCGGCTGGTACTCCGGCGAGTCCCAGAACTCCTGGACCGCGGCCTTGTTCTCGAACTCGTGGATCACGAGCGTCGGCGGAGCCCAGTCACCTTCGAGCACCAGAGCGTCGCCGTCGGTCAGGACGTTGCGCGCGCCCGCCTTCTCGATCAACGGCGTCACACCGTCGACGTACTGCTGGAAGCCCGCCGGGTCAGCGACGTTCAGGTCGATCACGACATATGCGGCCATGTCCGCGTCTCCTTCGAATGCGTTGGTTGATCGTGTTCAACGCTAAGGACGCAGCATGGTCTTTCCAATGCGACAGACGACCAGTTTCATACTCAAAAAGACCGCTGCGCACGTCGTACTATGGACTGATGGACGTCTTCAGCGACGTGATCGCCACCGTTCGCGCGGGCCGCGCCAAGTTCACGAGGTCGCGCCTGAGCGGTCAGTGGGGTTACGCGTTCGGGCCTTATCCGGGAGCCGGCTTCCACGTCGTCCTCGAGGGCAGCTGCTGGCTGATCCCCCCGGCCGGTTCCCCCATCGCCCTGGGCGCGGGCGACGTGGTGTTCCTGCCGCACGGCGCGGTGCACGGCATGAGCGACAGTCCGGACAGGACGATCACCGAGCTGCCCCTGGCGCCGGAGGCAGGCCCACCGGACCACGAGCCCTCGCCGGGCCAGGCGCAGCTGCTGTGCGGGGCCTACCGGCTGGACCGCGGGCAGGCCCACCCCTTCCTGCGGACCCTGCCCGAAGTCGTCCACCTCCCCGCCCGGCTCGGTGACCACTCGGCCCTGCGCAGTGCGGTGGACCTCCTCGGCGCGGACCTCATCGAAGCCCGCCCCGGTGCCGCCGCGGCGGTACCCGCCCTGATGGACCTGCTGCTGGTCTACCTGCTGCGCGCCTGGCTGGAGGAGGAAGCCTCGCGCCACGGTCCACGGGGAGGCTGGTGCGCGGCGTTCACCGAGCCCGTGATCGCCACCGCGTTGCAGCACATCCACCGCTCGCCGGAGCACCCGTGGACGGTCCAGGAACTCGCCGCCGAGGTCGGCCTGTCCAAGACGGCCTTCGCCCGCAGGTTCACCTCGCTCGTCGGACAGTCCCCGATGGCCTACCTGACCTGGTGGCGCCTGAACACCGGCGCGCGGATGCTGCGGGACGGCCAGGCGCCGCTGGCCGCGATCGCCCGCACCGTCGGCTACACCTCGGAGTTCGCCTTCTCCAACGCCTTCAAGCGGGAGTTCGGCACGGCCCCCGGCAAGTTCCGCCGCCGGCAGCGCGGCATCACCGACGCGGTCGCCCCGACCTCTTCCAGCGTCCGGCCTCGGTCAGGGGAAGGTGGGTGAAGTGGTGGTGGGCGACCTGGTGCGGTCGTGGCGGGACGAGATCGTCCGGCTCGATCCGCGACTGCGGGGGCTGCTGATCATCGCGGACCACGGCGACTTCTGGCACGTCTCGTTCGAGCTGGGGGAGGAGTACCACGACGCCATCTCGGGTGACCTGGAGACGTTCGCGTTCCCGGACGAGCTGGGGTACTTCGACGACGATGTGGCCGCGGCCGCCGTGCCGCAGCGGGTGGTCCAGCTGTTCTCGTGTGCCCTCGACGGTCAGCGCTGACCGCTCGTGGCCCAGGCCGCTGGAGCAGCTGATCCCGGTGGACGAGCAGGCGGCAATGTCGTTGACGCGCATGGCGATGGCGTCCACGGTCACGCATCCCGGTGTCACCTCGGCGATCATCGGACCGCGCACCGCGGCGCAGCTCGACGACCTGATCGCCGGGGCGGGCATCGTGCTGGGCGACGGCGTGCTCGACGAGGTCGTGGCGCCCGGCACCGACCTCGGCGCACCCGGCATCGCGTACGTTCCGCCGGCCGTGGCGAACCCGGCCCCGCGCCGCCGCCCGTCCGGCGAGCGCGCCGCCGTCTGATCGCCGTGTTCCCGGTCAGGCCGACGAAGACGCGATCGGCGATGTGCGTTCCGTTCGGGCGCAGGTCACGTCCGGACGCACGGTCGGCGACGTCGCACTCGCTGCTAATACGATGCTGTCGGCGCTCGGCAGCGGGCCGGCGCGAAGCGAGGGGGTTGTGCGTGCCCGAGCCGGGGAGCGAGGCGGTGGACGCCGAGGTCGCCGCCGCGACCGTGCCGGCGCCGGCCGCCGCACGAGGCGGCCCGGTCAGCCACGCCATCTTCCGGCTCGCCCGCATCCACCGCATGGTGGCCGGTCAGCTGTTGCGGCGGATCGGGCTGCACCCGAACCAGGAGCTGCTGATGATGCAGCTCTGGGACATGGGCCCGCAGAGCCAGTCCGACCTGGTCATCGCTCTCGACTCGGACTCGGCGACGATGACCAGGACGATCCAGCGGCTGGAGCGGGCCGGTTTCGTCCGGCGCAGCCGCAGCGAGTCCGACCGCCGTGTCGTGGTCGTCGAGCCGACTGCGGCGAGCCAGGCCCTGCGCCACGAGGTGGAGCTGATCTGGCGCCGGCTCGAGGAGATGACGCTCCGCGGCATGGACGACGGTGAGAGGGACGAGGCGCGGCAGGTGATCGAGCGGCTGGAGGAGAACCTCGGCCGGGTCCGGATCGAGGACGTCGGGCCGCGGTGACCGCGAAGTCGTCCGGTGTGCGCGCGCTCAGCGTGGCGGGCCGAGGACGACCTGGCCGAACTCGTCGGCCGCCGCGGCCATCAACTCCCGTGACAGCTCGAAACCGTCCGGCCTGGGGGTGGACCTGTCCCGTCCGGCCATGCGGAACATGCCCTCGATGCCGCCGGGAGTGGTGATCATCAGGAGGTCGGCGCGGTCCGAGGTGATGCGGTAGCCGTGGGGCACGTTGCGGGGCAGGTAGATGATGCCGCCCTCCTGCAGTTCGACCGCCTCCTCGTCACCCGACCAGACCAGGGCGGTGCCCGAGATCAACAGGAAGACCTCGTCCTCCCTGGTGTGCAGGTGGAACGGCGGCGCTTCGCCCTTCTCCACCGCGAACCGGCCGACGGTGAGCTGTCCTTCCGTGGCCTTGCTGTCGAGCAGGACGGAGAGCGTGCTGCCGTCGATCCACTCCAGCTTCTGCTGCTGCTCGGGTTGTGCCAGGTAGGTGATGCTCATCGAACTGCTCTCCTCAACTCGGGTCCGCGGGCCACACCCGCGGTGGTGGTCGTCCTCCGGGGCAGTGGACCGGCCACGGGTGGCCGGTCCACCCGCCGGCTCACTCGGGGATGAGCGACAGGGCGATCGGCATGACGGCCTGTCCGGCCGGGGTCGTCCAGTTCTGCGCGAGCTCGGCCAGGACCGAGTTGATCGTCGTGATGTCGGCGCCCGCCCGTTCCATGCGCCGCACGGCGATGTCGTCGGCCTCCTTGCTCATCGAGCCGCCCGCGTCCGCCACGACCTGGACGTTGTAGCCCTCCCGCAGCGCGGTGAGGGCCGGGTAGATCGTGCAGACGTCGTTGGTGACTCCGGCGATGACCAGGTTCCGCTTGCCCGCTGCCCGCACCGCGGCGGCGAACGCCGGGTCGTCGAGGGCGTTCACGACACCGTGGCGCTGGATGCGGTTCGCGTACTCCTCCGGCGCGATCTCCGCGAACTCGGGGAGGAGCGGCCCCTGGGCGTGGTCCTCCATCGACGTGGTCAGGATCAGCGGCATGTCGAGGGCCCTGGCGGCCTTCGCCAGGGCCAGCGCCTTCGCCTTCATGTCGTCGAAGGGAGTGGACCGGGCCCAGCCCATCGTGCCGACCTGGTGGTCGATCAGCAGCACGGCGGTGTTCTCGGGGTCGAACAGCGTGACGGACATCGTGTCCTCGTCTCTGTCTGTGGTGGACCTCGGCTGCCGAAGCAAGCGAGGCGCGATACCTGTTCGAACAGGTAATTGAGTCTGCCTGTTCCGCCGCAGAAGTCGAAGTGATGGACGTCACTCAGTAACCAGTGTTTCCGCAGTTCGTTTAGGCCGCCTACCGGTTGATCAACGCCGCTTCGTGCCTGGCATCGATGTGGCGGCCGAATTAACTTGCTCGAACAGCAATCCAACCTCGACCGGGCCGTGATCGCCGGCCGGAC
>JASLAV010001087.1 GCA_030146905.1 Lentzea sp.
TCTTGGACATGGCAGAACTCCACGTGTGGCGAAGGAAGACGGACCCGCGAAACGGGTTCGGTCTAGGCGCGCAGCACGCAGAGCTGCGTCAACCGCACTTCCAGCCGACGTGAAGGGGGAGACAGAACAGCGGGCAGGCGCACCAGCAGCACCCGGAACGAGCCGGACCGCCGCAGCACGGCGAACCCGATCAGCACGGCCAGCGCCACCACCAGGCAGGCCCCGGCGACGAGGAGGCCCTCGACCAGGCCGCCGTCGTCGGTCAGGTCGGAGTGGGCGACCGCGTGGGTGCTCGACGTCGGGCACTGGGCGGTCCAGGCGAACTCCGTCTCGCACGGCGTGCCCTGCATCATCGCGATCCCGGCGACCAGCGCGAGCACGGCGAGGACCCGCGCGAGATACGCGCGGGTTCGCGAGCTGCGGGTGCCGGGCACGCCTCCAGGGTAGCGATGATCGAATCAGACCCCGGTGAGGGCCCGCTGGCACGGCCTACTGCCAGAACGCCAGCCGGTGCTCGGCCGCGTAGTCGACGCGGCCGATCGCGCCCGGAGCCAGTGACTGCACGTACTGCCCCTCCGAGAACCGCGGCCACCCCGGCGTCCCGGTGCGGGCGAAGTCCGTCCACGCCTTGATCATGTGGTCGGACAGGCCGCGGTCCTTGGTGAAGTCCCCGTCGGGGAACAGGTAGTCGATGTCCGACGAGTGGTTGGCGCCGTGCAGTTCCTTGGGGATCTCCGGGTTCGTGGCCGCGTTGCGGTCAGCGAACTCGAACGCGTAGACGGGCGCCTTCTTCGCGTACAGCGTGTTCTGCCGGAACGTCGCACGCGCCCACATGCGATCCGTCAGCACCGTCGCCCACGCCTGCTTCGGCGTCGCGAACGCGCCAGCCGGGTACTCGCGCTCGATCTCGGCCGCGCGGTCGGGGAACGCCTCCCGCACGAGCCGGGAGTAGTCCTCGGTGGACATCGGGTCCGGCCGGAACAGTCCGACGAAGCTGTTGTGCTCGTCGCGCGTCGCGCCTGCCAGGATCGGTACGACGGCGAACTCGCCGGCCTCCAGCGAGTCGCCCGGCATCCGGGGCAGCATCGAGCCGCCGTAGCCGACGGACTGGAAGATGTTCATGATCTGCGGGTAGTCCAGCAGCTTCTCCACCGGCAGTCGCCGCAGGCACTCGACGTCCGCGCAGCCCAGTTCGGCGCTGATCATCTTGCCGATCTCCTGGATCTCCGGCACCGGCCGCCACGCGAGCGACGGCAACGCCTCCAGATCCGGGAACCAGGCGCCGCGAGGCACATCCACCAAGGTGAACGAGCTGTGCATGATCGCCTTGTGGAACAAGGGCCGCTGCCCGATCAGGTGCGCGCTCACCGCGGTCGCCCCGAAGGACACCCCGAACAACGTCACGTTGCCCGGATCCCCGCCGAAGCCGGAGATGTTGCGTTGGACCCACTCCAACGCCGCGCGCTGGTCGAGCAGCCCGAACTCACCGGAGTGCTCGAGGCCCGGCAAGCCGAAGCCGCCGAACACGCCCATCCGGTAGTTGAACGTCACCACGACGACATCCCCTTGCCGGGCAAGGCGTTCCGCGTCGAAGAAGTGCCCGGCCCCGATCGCGCCGTCGCCGTGCACCCACACCAGCACCGGCTTGTGCCCGGCCACCGAAGGCGTCGTGACGTTGGCGAACAGGCAGTCCTCGTCGGTGCTCTTCGTCTCGGAGTAGCTCGATCCGACCTGCGGACACGGACTGCCGGGCTCGAAAGCGTCCCGCACCCCGTTCCACGCCGCCGCGCGCACCGGCGGCTCCCAGCGAGCCGCGCGGGCGTACGGAACCCCCTGGAACCGCAGATGCCCGTCCCGCACCTCACCTCGAACCTGCCCCGTATCGGTCGTAACGACGTCCGATGGCATGGCTTCCCCTCTCCCACACGCGCCGAGCAGCAGTGATGCGGCGACTAGCAACGTCCCCCGACGCATGGCTAACCCCTTGTGGCCAGGTCGACGGCCGCGACCAACTCCTGCTCGCAGACGTCGAGATCGAGTGACCCGGACCGCTGCACAACGCTGTTGCGCAGCGCGAGGACGAACACGGCCATGACGTCCGGGTCGAACGCGCGGAACTCGCCGGCCTCCTGCCCCTGCCGCAGCAGGTCGGCGAGCCCTGCGTGATCGGAGTCGGCGATGCCCCCGTCCGTCACCGCCGCGTGTGCCTTGATGCGCAGGAACGCCACCATGTCCTCGCGGTGTTCGCGCAGAAACGCGATGTTGGCGACCAGGAACGCCCGCAGTTCCTGGCGGGCGCTCGTCTGGTTCATCCGCATGCTCACGAACGCTTGGAAGCGCTCCAAGATGTCCGCGAACACGACGTCGACGAGCTCCTGCTTGTTCCTGAAGTGGTACGAGATCAGGCCCGTGCTGCTCAGCCCCGCACGCGCCGCGATGGCCTTGAACGACGTCTCCGCGTAGTCCAGCTCCGCGATCGTGGCGATCGCCGCCGCCACGATCTGCGCGCGCCGGGCCTGCTCGGTCACAGACTTTGCTCGCATGAGCAAAACTTAGCACGCCTGAGCAAAATCGGGTGCGCGCGTCGCTAGGATCGGCTTGTGACCAGGAGATCTCCGCAGGAGAAGAAGGCGTTGAGCTACGCCAAGGACGCCCGCAACTCCTACGGGCAGAGCGACAAGGGCTCGCGCAAGGCCATCGCCAGGAACAAGCGCGTCAACGTCCGGGCGGATCGGCGCCGCGAGCACGTGGTGCTCGTCGAGGCCCTCCCCGATGACATCGAGTCCGAGCTCAAGCGCGAACGTCTCCCGTCGAGGCGCTGGCGCAAGTTCGCGGACGCGCCGCTCGCGGATGTCGTGGCCGACAAGCTGCGGTGGCGAGCCGCCGCAGGCATCCTCGACGAGGACCAGGCGGAAGCGAAGATCGCCAAGTTGCCGCGGGTCAGTCGCCGGACGCCCTGGAAGTGATCAGCGCTGCCACGGCACGTCAGCCGAGGTCGGAAAGATCGAGGACGAACCGGTGGCGGACGTCACCGCGGTCGAGCCGGTCGAGGGCCTCGGCGACGCGGCCGGACGGCAGGACCTCGACGTCGGCGGTGATGCCGTGGGACGCGCAGAACTCCAGCATGGCGGCGGTGGCGGGAAGACCGCCGCTGCCACCGGAGCTCAGCTTCTTGCGGCCGAGGAGCAGGTCCATCGTCTCGACGGTGAGGGTGCCGAGGTAGCCGACCTGGCTCAGCGTCCCGTCCATCGCCACCAGCCGCAGGTAGGGGCCGAGGTCGTGGGGGACCGGGATGGTGTCGATGAGAACGTCGAACCTGTCGCGGGCCGCCTCGGTGCTGTCCGGGTCGGTGGAGACGACGACGTCACGGGCACCGAGCCGGATCGCGTCGCTCGCACGGTCGGCCGATCGGCTCACGTCCGACACCTCGGCACCCAGCGCCGCCGCGAACTTGTCCGCGAGGTGGCCCAGCCCGCCCAGGCCGGCCACCGCGAC
>JASLAV010001109.1 GCA_030146905.1 Lentzea sp.
CTTAGAACTCCTAACAGAATGATCTTGGAATAGGGTTGATCATCGGCGTGTTGACCCTGGTGTGAGGAAGGGTGAGCAGCTTCCGTGGATCGTGTCCGACGAGTTGTGGGCGCGGATCGAGCCGCTGCTCCCGGTGGTCCCGCGTCGTGCGGACCATCCGGGGCGTAAGCGGCTGGATGACCGCAAGGTGTTGTGCGGCATCCTGTTCGTGCTCTACACCGGGATTCCGTGGGAGTTCCTGCCGCAGGAGCTCGGCTTCGGCTCGGGCATGACCGCGTGGCGTCGGTTGCGGGACTGGCACCAGGCCGGGGTGTGGCAGCGGCTGCACGAGAACCTGCTCGCCGAGCTCAACGCCGCGAACGCCTTGGACTGGTCGCGGGCGGTGATCGACGGCTCGCACATCCGCGCCTTCAAGGGCGGCCCAAAACCGGTGCGAGCCCGGTCGACCGCGCCAGAACGGGCTCGAAGCACCACCTGATCACCGAGGGACACGGCATCCCGCTGGCCGTGTCCTTGACCGGCGGGAACCGCAACGACGTCACCCAGCTGATGCCACTGATCGACCGGATCCCGCCGGTACGCGGCAAACGTGGCCGGCCCCGGTTCAGGCCCGACGCGCTGTACGCCGACCGCGGCTACGACCACGACAAATACCGCGTCCTGGTCCGCGACAAGGGCATCACGCCTGTGATCGCCCGTCGCGGCAGCGACCACGGCTCCGGGCTGGGCGTGCACCGGTGGGTGGTCGAGCAGACCTTCGCGCTGCTGCACTGGTTCCGCCGCCTGCGGTTCCGCTGGGAGATCCGCGACGACATCCACGAAGCCTTCCTCAGCCTGGCCTGCGCCATCATCTGCTGGCGCCGACTCCGCACCCTCTCATTGAGTTAGGAGTTCTTAGCGGTTGCAGAGGCACCCTGCGGTGTCGCCGCCGCGGCGCTGGGTTTATGGAGCCCTTACGCACCGTAGGTCCGATGCCCTGCAATTTCTGAAGAAACTACTGGGAGAGCTCCGCGGAGAGTCGGAACAGTCCGACGACAATCAGAAGGTGGCACAGAAGAACGACCCGTCCGCGCCGCTCGACCTCGTCACACATCCGGTCTCTTGGCCTTAAGGTGGGTCCGACGGCGAAGTGGATCAGTGGAGGCGTGGGTGACGGAGCTGTTCGCGCCCGGACACCGGGTACGCCTGCCGAAGGGACCGCGCGGCTGGCTGACTGTCGACTTCGCCCGCCCGAACGGCGACGGCGGCTGGGTTCTCTACGTCGCACCCGAAGGAGAGGACACCTTCAGCAAGGTTACGTTGACGGCGGATGAGACAACGCTGGTCGATGTGCTCGAGCCGGACGGCGGTGGCTCCTCGGCGGGCGCGCTGGCGGGTATGTGGACGCTGTGGATGACGGCAGCGGAGACCGACACAGCGATCAACCCGCCTTCGGCGACGCCCTTGCGGCCGTACATTCACCAGCACAACGCGGTTTATGGCGCGATGCTCCCGCAGCCGCGGCTGCGCTTCCTGCTCGCCGACGAACCCGGAACAGGCAAGACCGTGATGGCCGGCCTGTACCTGCGGGAGATGCGGCGGCTCGGCCTCGTCCGGCGTGCGCTGGTGATCGCACCTGCTGGTCTTGTCACCAAGTGGCAGGCGGACTTCGACCGGTTCTTCGGTGGAGGGCTGCGGCGCATCTCGGCAGCCACAGCGCGGGAAGGCGCGCTGGAGTTGGGGCACGACCTGTGGATCACGTCGTTGGAGCTGGCGGCCGTCAACACCGCTGTTCAGGAGGCGGTGCACCCAGATCGCGCAGGGTGGGATCTGGTGATCTTCGACGAAGCGCACCGCCTCACTCCTACCGCGCGATCGTTCCACAGGGTTGGCAGGCTGCTGGCGCTGTCTTCTCCACGCGTGTTGTTGATGACGGCCACTCCGCACCGAGGGTCCGAGTGGTTCTTCCGGCACCTGTTGCACCTTGTTGACCCGGAGGTCTACCCCGATCCTGGCGAGGACCCCCGTCAGAAGCTCACGCCACTACGTCCGGGTTCGATCCACTTCCTGCGCCGGATGAAGGAAGAGCTGGTCGACTACGACGGGACCACCCGCCTGTTCAAAAAGCGGCGGGCCACAAACTTCCGGGTTCCGCTCAACTCGGAAGAACTCTCTGTCTACGAGCAGGCACTTGCGCTGGTGGACACGTTCTTCCCGGTCCAGGCGCGTTCTCTTGCGCGGATGGTCTACGGCAAGCGCGCCGCATCCAGCCTGTATGCACTGGCGAGAACGCTAGGAAGGCGTCTCGCAGCCATGGGCACGCGTTCGCCACTGGAGGCGGCCGTCGACGCCGATCCGGATGACGAGGACCGCAACGTGCAGGACGAAGCGCGGGTCGTGCACGCCGACTCCCGCGCGCCGAGGGCGGAGCACACCGCTGTCCGCCTCCTGCTCGACCAGGTCTCCGCGCTCCAGTCCGGCCACGACCACCTGCCGTCGAAGTGGGAGACACTCGTCGACCGGTGTCTGCTCGCCAATGGCATCGAGCCGATGGGAGCGGACCAAGCGGTGATCTTCACCGAGTACGCAGACACCGCCGAATGGCTTGCGGAACGTCTCACTGCTGCAGGCTTCTCCTCCAGGACCTACAGCGGGCGTCAATCACATATTGAGAGAGATGGCATCAGGGCCGCGTTCATGACGGGCGGCTTCCAGATCATCGTGTCTACCGACGCGGGCAACGAGGGCATCGACCTGCAGGTTGCCCACGTATTGATCAACTACGACATCCCGTGGTCTCTGGTGCGGCTGGAACAGCGCATGGGTCGCATCCACAGGGTGGGGCAACGACGAGACGTCGAGCTATACAACCTGGTCGCTGCTGAGACCCGCGAAGGCGACACGCTGCACAAGTTGCTGGAGAACTTCGTCGCGGCGGCGAACGAGCTCGACGGTCAGATGTTCGACAGCTTGTCACTGGTCGCGGAGCTGGCGTCAGTGTCCTATGAGGAGTGGCTCCGGGCCCTCTATGGCGACGACGAACTGGAACGCGCCGAGGTTGTCGCGGCCGTCGATCGAATCAGCGCGGCAGAGTTGCGGCGGCGTGCCGAGATGGTCCGAGCTCAGGAGGCCGAGCTCTCCGTGGGAGTTGACGTGGTGGCAGGGCTCGCCCACATTCAGCGATCGGCGCTGGAGCAGTTGAACCCTGTCGTGGTCGAGGCGTACCTACGTCGGTTGGACGCTGCTGGCGTGATAAGTGCTCGGCACACTGCGGCCGGCGAGGGCGTCATGCTGCTTGAAGCGGATCAACCCCTTCCCCGTGCGTTGAGTGAGGGCACGCGCGCGCTCGTGCACACGGGTAACGGCGTGCCGCTGGACGGACCAGGTGCATCCGCAGTGCCGCTGGGACCAGGTACCCCTGCCTTCTCCAGCCTCGCGGGTGTGGCGGCTGAGGTGCTCGCGGCCGATCTCTATCGGGGCGGTGTCGCGGAGGATCCGACGTCCTTGGTGCCATACGAGCTGCTGGCCTTCTCCTCATCAATGCGTTCTGCCTCGACGCGAACCCCTGCTCCGTGGTCCGTCCTGATTCGCGTAGATGACACGGGGAGCGCGCGTCGCGTGCGCTGGGAGTCGCTCGCGAACCTGCGATCCGTCGGTGGCGGCGCGGGGCCAGTCGCGTCGTTCGTGTCGGAGGTTGCCGAAAGCGAGGTCAGACGCCTGCTCAACATCGAGGTGCATGAGCGGACCGAGGCACGTCAACGCTGGTACGCCGCAGCCCGGCGGGACCTGATGAATCTGCCGGTGGATCTGACCCTGGACCTCAGCGACCGCAAGGAACGGATCGCGTTGCGGGACCAGCTGAGTGGCGCGACCGAGCGCAGACTTGGACAGCTCGAGGAGCTCTGTCGGCTCGACGCCGAACCACCGCGACTGGTGGGACGCCTACGCGTTGTGCCTGCAGAGGAGGCCGTAGTTGCGCCGGAACGCCGCCAGGCAGACGCGATTGCCGCGGACCACGTCAGATCGGTGCTGACTTCTGATAGATGGCACGTGGACGACGTCCGGGCCGAAGGCAGGGGATTCACACTGCGCGCGATGCGTGGAGAACAGCAACACATGGTGGCCGCACGAGGTACGTGGCGTTCGGCCGAGGAAGACGGACTGGTGCTCGACGGCAACGAAATCCTGCTAGCGGCACAACACCGCGCCGACTACCTGTTGTTCGTGGTGGAGCACTGTCACGACGGACGAGGTGTGCTCTACGGCACTTTCCCCGATCCGGTGGCGGTTTTCGCCGATTGGGTTCGTGGTGGTGCCGTCACCCGCGTCTCCGGCCCCGCGCTACGGTCAGCTCTAGATCGACTGACGGAACAACCTACGGAGCACCCATGACCCGGATGATCGAACGCTGGTTCCCCTGCGCAGAGGTGAGCGAGGCGTCGATGGCCGGATGGGGCAGCGGTAACACCGAGGCGAGCCTGTGGGTGTGGTTCGCGAAGCGACCGACTGCGCAAGCGAAGGCTGCCGTGCTGACCAGCCTACTTCCGTGGCCGGAGGACGAGACCGAGCAGAAGAGACTGCAGAAGGCAGTGCGCGGAGTTCTGAGTATCCGGGACGCGAAGACACGACTCCTCGCCAGTATGGCGAATGGCCCCATCCAACAGGTCAGGGAGGCGCTTGAGCAGGCGCATCCCGGCGGTGCGCGGGTCCTCGACCCATTCTCTGGCCGTGCCATGATCCCGTTGGAGGCTGGTCGCCTCGGTGTCGCAGCCGAGGGCATTGACTACTCCCCACTCGCCGCGCTCGGCGGGGCGCTGCTCGCGGAGATCCCTTTCCAATGCTGGGACGATGAACCTGAACTGCCTTTCGGGAATGAAAATCGCGAAATGCTCACGGGAAGTCGACTCGAACGCGACGTTGAGCTGTTCCTGACCGAGGTCGGCCGTCGTTACACCGAGAGAATGCTGGAGTTCTATCCGCCGCACCGCAAACGGCAACCGTGGGGTTACCTATGGGCATCCACGCTTCCCTGTCAGGAGTGTGGAAACAGGTTTCCGCTGGTCGGTGAGCTATGGTTGCGATTTCCTCGACCCGCCACGAAAAAGCGTGAAGCTGACGACGGTCAGAGTTTCGCCATCGTTGTAGATCCGGCGACCGGTGAATTTCAAGCGGTCCCGCACAGCGGCGAACCACGAGGGAACCCAACCAGGGTGCTCGCCGGAAAGCACAAGTACGCGGCAGATGGGCGGGTGGCAGTTTGCCCGTTTTGCGACCACGTGCATCCGAAGGATGTGCACACGCGGCTAAGCGCTCAGGGTTTGCGACAGGACGCACTGCTGCTAGCAGCCGACATTGCCGAAGACGGCACCAAGGTGTTCCGCGAACCTACCGAGAAGGAGATTCGGGCTGTCGCTCTGGCAGACGCGGCGCTGCGACTGGAGCCCGGTTTTGGTCCCTTGTCAGCCTGTCCTGATGAGTTCATCGCACCTG
>JASLAV010001129.1 GCA_030146905.1 Lentzea sp.
GCTGTAGGCGGCGAAGCTGATCAGCATCAGCGCGATCGTCGGCAACAGGAACGTGCCGGTGTACTTGAAGACAACTTCACCGAGGTCGCCGCTGAAGCCACCCGGCCGAGGGCCCGCGGTGGTCAGCCAGCGGTCCAGCCCCATCGACTCCAGGACGTTGTTGAACTGGATGCCGTAGTTCTTCACGATGACCGCGACGCAGAAGATCGGCATCGAGAACATGAGGAACGCGGTGCTGGTGGCGAGGTAGTCGAAGATCGAGTACTGGCGCACGGCGGCGAGCACGCCGACCGAGACGCCCAGCGTGAGAGCGAGGAGCTCCGCACCGATGACGAGTCGCCCGGTGGTCCACAGGGCGTCCGTGACGGCGGGGAAGACCGCGGTCTTGGCCTGGCCGAGCGCGATGCTCTGGCCCCAGTCACCGGACACGAAGTCGGTGAGCCAGTCCCAGTAGCGGACGATGACGGGCTTGTCGAGGCCGAGCGAGATCTCGGCGGCCTTGATGTCGGCTTCGGTGACCCCGGGCCGGAACCGCAGCTCCGCCAAGGGGTTTCCGGCGGTGGCGACTAGGACGTAACAGGCGAAGCTGCCGATCAGCAGGATGGGTACCGAGATCAGCAGGCGCCGGATGATGTAGCGGATCACGACGAGCTCCTAGGGGGCAACCTGCTCGGGCGGGGCCGGACTCGTGGTCCGGCCCCGCCCGGTCAGGCATTGCGCACTGCTTTGGCGATTACTTGGTCTGCCACTCGTTGGCGTTCCACAGCGCGCCGTAGTAGCTCTGGAAGTACACGCGGTCGAGTCCCTTGAAGGCCCACATGTTCGGCATCTGGAACAGCGGCAGCGAGCCGTACGCGCCGGCCAGCGCCTCGTCGGCCTCCGCCCAGTACTTCAGCGAGTCGGAGATCGCCGTCTGGGACACGGCCTGCTTCATGGCCTCGTCGGCCTTCGGCACGGACAGGTTCTGCCAGTTCTGGCCACCACCGGTCTGGTAGATCGACTTCTTGGCGCTCTTGAACGGCGAGCTCGACCACGCGAACAGCGCGACGTCGTAGTCACCGGCGGAGACGCGCTCGTCCAGGAAGTTCGAGTCGGTGTCGTCCTTGACCTCGATGCCGGCTTCCTTGCACTGGCCCTGGATCAGCTCGACGGTCTGCTTGCGGCGCGGGATGTCGGTGTGGCTGATCCGGAAGGAGGCGCGCACGCCGTCCTTCGCGAACACGCCGTCGGCACCCTGCGTCCAGCCCGCGTCGGTCAGGATCTTCTTGGCCTCTGCCGGGTCGCCCTTGGCCTTGTCGCCGTAGACGTCCTTGTAGCCCTCGTCGGTCGGGAAGAAGACCAGGCTGCCCATCGGCTTGGCGTCGGACTGGACCTCGCTGATGAGCTTGTCGATGATGTCCTGGCGCTTGATGCACATGAAGAAGGCCTTGCGGATCTCCTCCTTCGACAGCACCGGGTGCTTCATCTGGATGTCGAGGTGCTCGAACGACAGGCCGGGGCCGGAGCCGAACGTGACGCCCTGGGCGCTGAGGCTCTTCAGCTTCGTGGCCGCGTTCGCGTCGGGCTGCGCGAAGGAGTTGACGGCGAGCTCACCGTTCTCCAGCGCCTGCGCCTGCGCGACGGGGTCCGGGATCGCCTTCAGGATGATCTTCGCGGGACCACCGGGCTTGCCGACCCACTTGGGGTTGCGCTCGAGCGTCACCGACTGGTTCGGCTCGAAGGCGGTCAGCACGTAGGGACCCGCGCCGGGCATGAGCTCCTTGGTGAAGCCGTTCCACTTCTCGTTCCAGAAGTCAGCGGCCTTCTGGATGTCCGCGGCGGCGCTGTCCTTGGTGAGCTTGGTGATGTCGGCGATGCCGGCGTTCTTCTCGAGGATGTGCGCAGGGAGGACGTCGGCGTTGAACATGTCCTCGTAGTCCGGGTACGGCGAGGAGAACGTGCCGACGAACGTCTGGTCGTCCTTGCACTCACCGGTCGCCAGGTCGTACCCGGTGCCGCCGGCGGGCTTGAAGTACTTGCTGCCGTCGGGCTTCTTGGCGGTGCCGCTCTGCGCCAGCCAGGCCATGTAGAAGTCGTCGCAGTCCCAGGCCTCGCCGTCGGACCAGGTGACGCCCTTCTTGAGCTTCCAGGTCACGACCTGCGGAGACTTCGAGGTGACCTCGATCGACTCCATGACGTCCTTGTTCAGGATGACCTTGTTGTTGCCGTTCACGATGTGCGCACCGGGCTGCACGAGAACCAGCGCGAACGTGTTGTAGGACTGGTTGGCGTCCTCGGTCGCGTTGTTGTACGAGGTGAACGGCTTGTCGGTCGACACGACGACCTGGTCGCTCTGCTTCGCGTCCGGCGCGGTGTAGCCGTCCGCGGACTCACCGCGGGCGGTCGCCATCTCCGCGACGGAGGCGTCTCCGCCGTCGGCGTCGTTGGTTCCGCCGCCACCACCGCAGGCACCCAGCACGAGAGACGCGCTGGCGACCAGCGCGATCGCCGGAAGTGCTTTGGATCTCCTCATCGACACGTGCCCTCCTAGCACTGGGCGGCCGCGGCCAAGTCGGCCTGCACGCCCATAACCGTGATGTGCCATACGCGCCCCGAACCGGCACACCGTGGGCAGCACGGTAGGAACCCGTTGAGCCAGCGGTCACTACCTGGAGGGGGGATCGTGACCCAATGGAAACAGGTTGTAGCACGCCGCAATGGCCCGATTACCGGGCGCCAGCGTTCGTTGACCGGGCGCGTGGAATTCTGTCAACGAAGGCCGCCGAACGTAGCAACGGCACGACGGTGCCCGCAACGGGTTTTCACACCGCCGGCTACTTGTCGAGACGCCGCCATTCGGGTGCACCGCTGAGCACGCCCGCCAGGGGTGCCCCGGTGTCGATTCCTGAAACCGTCGGGAGCACTCCGAGCAGGTCGACGACCTGGAACAGGGGCACCGCCACGGCCTGCGCCTGGATCAACGGCTCGATCCGCGCCAGCGCGTCCGCCAACAGCACCTTGCCGTTCAGCGCGGCGTCGACGTCCGCCTGGATCGCCGGGTCGCAGAACCCGGCGAGGTTCACCGGGCTGGACGCGGCGCCGTCCGGAGCGCCACCGGCGCACCCGTAGGCACTCGCGAGCCCCGCCGCCGAGTCGCCCGCGTCGACCCGCGGCACGACGGCGATGTCGACGTCCTTCTCCGTCAGCTGCTTGCTGAACAGGTCCTCGGCGTTCGGCGTGACGACCTCGGAGTCGATCCCGCGCTCCGCGAGCTGCGCCTTGATCCGGTTGGCGAGACCCGCGTACGGCTCGGTCTTCTCCGGCGCGGCGATGCGGAGCTTGAGCGCCTTGCCCGACTTCTGCCACTCGGCACCGGACTTGGCGTACCCGGCCTGGGTGAGGAGCTGCTCGACGGCGGCGGGGTCGAGCGTGTTCGCGGTGATGGTCTTCTGGTAGCCGGCGCGGCTGGGCGGCACCACGTACGAGTCGGCCCTGAACTGGGTGCTGGGCCCGCTCTGCGTCCCGAAGGCGATGAGCGCCTCACGGTCGAGCGCGGCCACGACGGCCTTGCGGGTGGTGACGTCGGCGAGCTGCTGGCTGGCCGGTCGCAGGAGGACCTGCGCCACCTCGTTGCGCGGCACGGGCTTGGTGGTGAGGTCCTTGATCGTCTTGAGCAGGTTCACGTCCGCGGCGTCCGCACGCAGGAGCACGGCCTGGTTGTCGCCTTTGGACAGAGACTCGGCCATGGCGCTGTGCGTGGCCCTGCGGATGACGACCCTGTCGAGCGTCGTCGGCACCTCCCAGTACCGGTCGCTGCGCTCCAGCACGACCTCACCGCGCGGCTCGTCGAGGCTGCGCATCTGGAAAGGTCCCGCTGTGGCGGGGAAACCGGTGGCGAGCACGTTCGACCACGTGCCGGGCGCGTCCTTGAGCAGGTGTGCGGGCAACAGGTTCGTGAAGAGGCTCCGCCAGCCGGGGAACGGCTTGCCGAACGCGACCTCGACGACCTTGCCGCCCTCGCGGGCGCTGATGTTGTTGATGAGCCTGTAACCCGCAGGATCCACGACACCCGGCTCCACGCGCATACGCTGCCAGAGGTAGTAGAAGTCCTCGGCGGCGATGGGCGCGCTGTCCGACCAGCTCGCGTCCTTGCGGATGGTGTAGGTGACCGTGAACGGCTCGGCCTTGGTGACCTTCGCGCTGACCATGAGGTTCCGGTCGAGCTGCGGCGCGCCGTCGGACCCCGTGCGGAACGCGGACGGGAGCAGCAGGGAGCTCAGCGCCGTCGTGATGGGGCTCTGGGCCGCGAGCGAGTGCGGGTTGTAGCCGCCCGCCACGTCGTCCACGCCGACCATGACCTCGGTGACCTTCGGTCCCGTGGTGGTGATGACGGGGGCCTCGGACTTGGGGACCAGCGGCGGAGGCGGCGCGTTCGTGCACGCCGCTGCCGTGCCGCACAGAACGGCGGCAGCAAGCACTCCCCCGAGACGCCTCATGGTCCTCACATTGCCAGAAGTGTGGTGGTCGCGTTCGGGCAACCCAAGGTTTTGTCACCCGCGCCACTACGTGCGACGTGTGGCGGTGGCGCGGGGTTGCCCGCCCGGTGAGTAGTACGGCTCACCCGGCCGGGTGGTTCGGGCCTGTGGCCGGTTGTTCCCAGCACCACGGAAGACGGAGTGGTTCGTCTTCCGGCTCAGCACAACGACGAGGGGCGGCCGGGCCATCAGGCCCAGCCGCCCCTGTCAGGCGTTGCGTCAGCGTCAGCCGCGCTGCTTCAACCGCGAGCGCTCGCGGCCGCGCAGGTTGGCGTCCAGCGTCACCTTGCGCACGCGCACGACGTCCGGCGCGACCTCCACGCACTCGTCGGAGGCGCAGAACTCCAGCGCCTCCTCCAGCGAGAGCCTGCGGGGGCGGGCCAGGGTCTCCATCACGTCGGCCGTGGAGGAGCGCATGTTCGTGAGCTTCTTCTCGCGGGTGACGTTCACGTCGAGGTCCTCGGCGCGCGGGTTCTCGCCCACGACCATGCCCTCGTACGCGTCGGCGCCCGGCTCCACGAAGAACGTGCCGCGGTCGGCCAGCTGGATCATCGCGTAGGCGGTGATGGAGCCGGAGCGGTCGGCGACCAGCGAGCCGTTGTGGCGGGTGCGGATCTCGCCGGCCCAGGGGCCGTAGCCCTCGGCGACGGCGTTCGCGATGCCGGTGCCGCGGGTCTCGGTGAGGAACTCCGTGCGGAAGCCGATGAGGCCGCGCGA
>JASLAV010001056.1 GCA_030146905.1 Lentzea sp.
GACCGTCACCAGGAGGTAGTGGCCGGCCGCGTTCATCCGGGGGCAGCACGCGGAGCAACCGGCTTTGCTGCGGACCGGTGAGGATGCGGCAGTTCGTCCGGGGGTGGAGGAACACGTTCATGCCGCGGTAGTCGTAGTTCGTTGGACTGATCGGCTGCTGTGCGCGGCGCAATTCCCGGATGACCCCGACGTCCAGGAAAGCGAAGTGCGTGCAGGAGATGGGCACCGAGGGCGCCGCCTCGTAGGTCCAGACGCCGTTGACGGCCACCCCGTCGTCGAGCCGGGTCATGTCCGCGAACAACTTCGGCTCCAGCACGAAGCAGTCGATGTCGATCCAGCCGAAGTTGTGTTCGTTGACCTCGAACAGGAACTCCCACATGGTGTTGTCGTCGATGCCGAGCCGGACGACGTGCAGCGGGCGGTCGACGTTCTGCCGGAGCCAGGTCTCGTCTTCCTCCGGCAAGTCCGAGCCGAGCAGGACCAGGTTCACGTCGGCAGGCACGTGCCTGATCGCACTCACCACCCAGTGCAGGAGCCCGCCCGTGAAGAACATGTAGAAGACATCGCGGTGGTCGGCCAGACTGCGGTAGAACTGGGCGAACTCGCGCAGATGCGGTCGTTCCTCGCGGGCGTGGAGAGCGTCTCGCAGGGCGATCCTGGCTCGAGTCGGAAGGGCCCGCCGAGCGAGCTGTCGCGCGGAATGCCCCAGCCCGGACTCCAGCTCGCAGAACGCCAGCACGTTGCCCCACGGGTCGCGAGCCTCCATCGTCCGCGCCGAGAGGGCGGAGATGCCCGTGCCGAACTGGATGGTCGCGCCCCTGCGGCGCAGGTCGGCCATGGTCTGGTCGACCCGCTGGACGAAGAAGACCGCGTCCCAGCCACCCGGACGATCCAGGTGGTCCGACTCCTGCAGCAACAGCCCCGCGCCGGCCCGGCGGACCACCGCCACCCGGTGCGGGTTCGTCAGCAGTTCGACGTTCTCGAAACCAAGGGTGGTGCGGTAGTGCTCGACGGCGGTGTCCAGGTCTGGAACGCGCACACACGGCATGCTGCCGATGCCAAGGAGAGCTTGCCCGATGTTCATGACGCCACCTCTCGGACCTCGTCGATGATCTTTTGCACCGTGGCGTCGTCCAGGGCCTGGTGCAGCGGCAGGAGGAGAGTCGTCGCGGCCGCCTTGGCCGCCCCCGCGGGCGTGTGACGTGCGCCGTACGCGCTGACCCCGTCGAGGGGGAAGTAGCGGAAGGTGGTGTAGATGTCGCGCTTCCGGAGGTGCCTCGCGAGTTCGTCGCGGAGCTGGGGTTCCAGCTGGACCCAGAACAGGTACTCGGACGACAGGTGCCCTTCCGGCAGCTCAGGAGGCAGGCGGAGTGTGCTGAGACCGGCGAGGCCCAGCCGGTAGGCGGCCGCGATCGCCCTGCGCCGCCGGACGAAGGTGGGCAACCGGCGCAGCTGCACCGATCCGATGGCCGACGCCAGGTCGTTCGTCACGGATCTGCGGGAGAACGACGACACCTCGAACTCCCACCACCGGTCGGCGACGCCGGCTGACGCCGCAGCCAGCCCGCTGGACTGGACGAGGCCGAGGTTGGCCATCGTGGCCGCGCGCGCCGCCAGGTCGGGGTCACGGGTGTAGAGCATGCCGCCGTCGCCGGTGACGAGGATCTTCATCGCGTCGAAGCTCCACACGCCGATGTCACCGAAGGTGCCGCAGGCGACGCCGTCGACCGTCGACGCCACCGCGCACGCCGCGTCCTCGACGAGCGCTATCCCGCGCTCCCGGCACCACAGGGCGATGTCGCCGACCCATCCCGGCCTGCCGCCGTAGTGCAACACGACGACAGCCTTCGTCCGGTCGGTCACGGCTTCGGCCACGTGCTCCAGGCGAGGGTTGAGCGTCCGTTCGTCGACATCGCAGAACACGAGGTCCGCACCACGGCTCGCCACGGCGTTCGCCGCCCCCACGAAGCTCACGGACGGCATCACCACCTCGTCGCCGGGCCCGATCTCCAACAGCTCCATGGCCATGAAGAGGCCCTCTGTGCAGGAGTTCACGGCGGTGACGTGTTGCCCGCCGACCCCGATGTGAGCGGCGAACTCGGCCTCGAAGGCGGAGGTTCGACTGCCACGGCCGAGCCAGCCGCTCTCGAACACCTCGCCGACAGCCGCCAGCTCCTCCTCGCCGAGGCTCGGCTGGAAGACATTGATCATGACGTCGCTTTCCGTGTCGGGAGAAATCGGAATGGACACCGGGCGGCCGTCGGCTGTTCGAAGGCGAAGGCCTTTGAGGGGACGCGCGCCATTGTCGGGCCGGGTGGAGAAGGAGCGCGATCGCGCGGACTCGCTCCCCGAGCCCGATTTTGCTCGAATGACCGGCTCGCCCCCTGGATGAGGAATGGGGACAACGTGCACCAGATCAACCCTGTTTAGCACGAGTCGGCCGTGGGCGGCAAGGACTCGATCTTGCGCTTTTCTTCTGCCGACACATAGCCCACGATTATGAGTCATATTGTTCTCCGTGATGGTTGGGTTTTGCTTTTGTGGCGTCCGTGTCGGTGTTACGGTCACTTAGGTCTTAGCCACGCCTGCTGGAATCCGTAGGAATCTATGGGAGTGCCGCGAACGTGCTCGAGTCCGATCTACGCACTTCTGGCTCAATTCGGGCGATACCGGCAATTGCGGTGTCGGATCCTTTCTGTTCTTCCGGAACCCGCGCGCACATTCGCACGCTGTGCTTCGGACCGAGGTGCGTCCAGCGGGGGCTGAACCGTCCTGCCGTACACGCCCTAGCGGAGGTTGTTGGTGACAGAGCAGGAAGAAAGTCCTGAGTTCGCCGTTTCGCCCCGGCAGCGCGCACTGTGGTCGCAGCGCTCCACCGGCGATGCTGGCAACGCCGCACAGGTGCGTGTGCGGCTGGCCGGCGAGCTGGAGCGCGATCGGTTGGAAGCCGCGCTGCGCGAGGTGGTGCACGAGCACGAATCGCTGCGCACCGGTTTCGTCTCCCGCGCCGGCAGGCGGGCGCCCACGCAGACCATCTGCGACCGCACGGTCGTTGAGCTCCGCACCGTCGAGGCGGACGCGTCGGCGCCCAGTCAGGACTTGGCCGCGGCGGAGCGGGCGGCGGTCGGCACCGGTTCCGGCGAAGGCTTCCGGGCGTTGCTGGCCGAGTCCGGCGACGACCAGGCGACGCTCCTGTTGACCGCGCACCCGCTGAACGCGGATCTCGGCTCGCTGCAACGGGTCGCGATGGAGATCGTCGCGGCTTACCAGGGCGGCGAGAGGGCGTCCGCCGACTTCGTCCAGTACGCGGACTTCTCCTCCTGGCACAACGAACTGCTCACCGCTCAGGACGGTGCCGCCGATCGCGCCGTGTGGGCCGCTCACCTGGCCGGTGACGGCGGTGGTGCGATACCGCCGGCCACCACTGGTGATGACGAGGATCGTTTCCGGTCGTACCGAACTGCTCCCGTGTCCTGCCGAGCCCTCGACGAGTTCGCCGCCGAACACGCGGTCGACGTCGAG
>JASLAV010000069.1 GCA_030146905.1 Lentzea sp.
CAGCGCCGCACGGGTTCCTCGACCCACGTGAGGTCGATCGTCCGCTCGATCTCCGCGACGTGGCGGACCGCCTGCTTGCGCGTCAGCGCCTCGTTCACGTCGAGCATCAGGCCGGGCCGGCGGCCGGCACCGGCCTCGGTGAGCACGTCGCGCACCAGGGCGAGGCGGCGCACGTCCCGTTCGACGTCGAGGCCGCCCTTGAGCTTGGCCACCCGCAGGCCGTGGCCGGCGTAGTGCCGGTACACCGCCACGAGCTCGTCGTCGTCCAGGCCGATGTCCAGGCCGGACGCGTAGGCGGGCACCCTCCTGTCGCGCCCGCCGAGCAGCCGCCACAGCGGTTCGCCCGCCGCCTTCGCCTTGAGGTCCCACAGCGCGGTGTCGAAGGCGCCGATGGTGCCGAACACCGCGCCAGCGTGTCCCGCCTTGAACGTCTGCCGCAGCATGCGGTCGTACAGCGCCGTGACGGCCCGCGGGTCCTCGCCCCTGATCGCCGCGAAGACGGTGTCGGCCTCCACGTGCGGGCCCATGCCGATCCCGGTGAGGCCGGTGTCCGTCTCGACGACGACGAGCGGCACCCGGACGACCCCGTCGGCGAAGACGCCGTTGGCGTCACCGACGGGCCGGTGCCAGTCCTGCACGGTCGTGAAGGTGCGGTAACCGGTGATGCGCATGGGTGTCAGCCCTTCGTGGACCCGGCGGTGACGCCGTCGGTGATCTGGCGCTGGAGGAACAGGTAGGCCACCAGCACGGGGACGGCGGCGATCAGGACACCGGAGGCGAACACCGGGATGTCGTCGGAGTACTGCCCCCGCAGGGAGGTCACGCCGACCATGAGGGTGCGGTGGTCCTGCGACGGCATCAGCAGCAACGAGATGAGCACGTCGTTCCAGCAGAACAGGGCGTCGAGCACGCCGACCGAGAGCAGCGCGGGCTTCCCCATCGGCAGGGCGATCCGCCAGTAGACGCCGTACAACGAGTTCCCGTCGATCCGCGCCGCGTCCACGACCTCCGCAGGCACGGTCGCGTAGTAGCTCGTCATCAGGAAGACGGTGAACGGCAGGAACTGCGCGACGTACGCGAGGACGAGACCGGGGTAGGTGTCCACGAGCCCGGTGTCGGCCATGACCCGCGCCAGCGGCACCATGATCACCTGGAACGGCACGAACAGGGCGGCGAGACAACCCAGGTACAGCACCGTGGAGCCGCGGAAACGCAGCCGTGCCAGGGCGAACCCCGCCATCGACCCGAACAGCAGCAGCAACACGACCGAGCAGCCCACCACCGTCACGGAGTTGACGAAGTACCGCGACACCCCCGCCCACGCGGTGGTCACGTTGTCCCACCGCGGCGCCCCGGCGGGGGAGAAGCGGTCGAGCACGTACTCGCGGCGCGACTTGGCGGCGACGTTCGCGGTGAACACGAGCGGGTAGACCGTGGCGACCGCGAGCGCGGCCATCGGCACGGCGGCGACCCACCTGCCCGCGCGCATCAGTCCACCCTGCCGCTGCGGCGCAGGATCGCGACCTGGGCCAGTCCCACCACGAGCATCACGAGGAACAGCACGGTCGACGCGGCGGAGGCGAGCGCGGGCCGGTTCATCTGCCCCTGCTGGATCCAGACGTAGTACTCGGGCAGGTACGTCGACCCCTCCGGCCCGCCGCTCGTCATCACGTACAGCAGGCCGAACATCGACGTCAGCATGCCGATCATCGTGGTGACGAAGACGAACTGGATGGTGCGGGTCAGGCCGGGCACGATCACGTGCCGGACGGTCTGCGGCAACGACGCCCCGTCCACCCTGGCGGCGTCGAGCAGCGCCGGGTCCAGGGTGGCGAACCCGGCGAGGAACACGACGAGCGCCATGCCGAAGGTCGCCCAGACGTGCACCCCCACCACCGAGAAGAACGCCACGCCCGGCTCACCGAGCCAGTCGACGGGACCGATGCCGAACCCCGACAGCACGGTGTTGACGGGCCCGTCGACCGCCAGCAGCAGGGTGAAGATCGCACCGACGATGACGGGGGAGAGCACCGCGGGGAAGAAGTAGACGCCGCGGTAGAGCCGATGTCCCGGCACGCGCAGGTGGAGGAACGTCGCGAGCAGGCCGGGGATCGCCACCGCGACCGGCAGCAGCAGCACCAGCAGCCCGACGTTGCGCAGCGCTGTCTGGAACAGCGGATCGTCCAGCAGCTCCACGTAGTTGCCGAACCCGACCGCCGTGCCGTTGAGGTCGCCGTCGCCGGTGAACGAGAAGTTGACCCCGAGCACCAGCGGCCACACCCGCAGCGCGAGGACCACCAGGACGGCGGGAGCCACCAGGACGAACGGTGCCAGCCGCTCGGCCCGCACGCTCAGCCCGCCTTGTCGGACGCGGCGAGCTGCGCCACCACGTCGTCCACCGAGGCCGATCCGCTGAGCAGCTGCTGGGACAGCCGCCCCATGAGGTCGAGCGTCTTCGACGACAGCGCGACGTGCAGGGCGGGTTCGCCGCCGGAGATGTTGGAGACGATCGTGCCGGCCGCCGGTCCCGCGCCGGAGACGTCGACCGCGGGATCGGCGGCGATCGCACCCGCCCCCTGGTAGAACGACTTCAGCGCGTCGGCGGACGTCAACGACCGCACCAGGTCCGCGGCGATCTTCGGATCGCGGGTCCACTTCGCGACCGCGTACCCGATGCCGCCGTCGTAGGGCAGGCTCGGTTTCGCGGCGGGGTTCACCACCGGCGCGTCCATCACGCCCAGCGAGTCCTGGCCGACGAACTCGCCGAGGTCCTTCCAGTGCCCCACGTCGGACATCAGCCCGATGACGTGGGCGGCCTTGCCGGACTGGAAGACCGCGAACCCGTCGTTGAACATCGCGGTGGAGTTGACGCCGTCGTTGTTCAGGCCGTCGGTCCCGGTCTGGCGCCAGAGCTCGAAGACGCGCTTCACGTCCGGCGAGTCCCAGTTCCGCTTCCCCGCCACCCAGTCGTCGTACTCCTGGGGGGTGAGGACCGCGGATCCCATGGCGGACAGGAAGAACTGGATGCCGATGCCTTCCTTGTTGCCGGTGGCGAAGCACTTGGCGCCGGTCTTGGCGGTGATCGTCGCGCAGTCGGCGACGAACTCCTGCCAGCTCTTCGCGGGCCCGTTCAGCCCGGCCTTCTGGTACAGCGCCTTGTTGTAGTAGATCGGGTGGCCCTGCAACGTGACCGGCGCGGCGTAGACCTTGCCGTCCTTGCCGAACGCGTCCCAACCGGCGAGCCGCTTCCGGTCGTCGGTGACGAGGTCGTCCAGCGGCAGCAGGGCGTCGGCGCGGTCGCGGATCTGCCCGCCGCCGTTGAACAGGACGACGTCCGGTCCCTTGCCAGCCTGGATCGCCGCTCCGAGGAGCGTGTAGTACTGGTCGAACGGCTGCGCGACGAACTCGACGGTGACGCCGGGGTGCTTCTTGGCGAAGTCCGCCTTGGCCTTCTCGAAGTAGGCCGCCGTCTTGGCGTCGCCGGACTTCCAGTCCCAGACGACGAGCCGGTCCTTCTCGTTGCCACCGCTGGTCGGCGCGGCGGCGCTGCCGCAGCCGGCGACGAACGCCAGCGCCGCGAACAGGACGGCGAATCCGGGTGAACGCTGCTTCATCGCGGCTCACTTCCCCAGACGAGGTGGCCTCGCGGCCAGTTCAGGGCAACGGGAACGTAACTCGTATGACGTATGACGTCAATGGTGTTACGTATACTCGCGCCGACTCCCCTCGGTGGGGACGTGGCGCAACGGAGGCGACATGACGGCGACCACTCCGCAACCCGCGGCAGGCGTTCCCCTGGGCCCGGAATGGACGCGCAGACCCGCCAACCTGACGGCGGCGGTCACCGCGGAGCTCGTGCAGCGGGTCGTCCGCCAGGTCTACGCCTCCGGCACCGCGCTGCCGCCGGAACCGGTGCTCTGCGAGACCTTCTCGGTGAGCAGGACGGTGATCCGCGAGGCGGTGAAGGTCCTGCAGGAGAAGGGACTGGTCCGGGTGCGCCAGGGCGCGGGCACCATGGTCACCCCGTCCGTGCAGTGGAACATGCTCGACGAGCTGGTCCTCGCCGCGACGATCGCGGAGGACGAGAGCCTCGCGATCCTCGACGACCTCGTGGTCACCCGGCGGCTGCTGGAGTCCGACATGGCGCAGGTCGCCGCCCGCACCGCGGACGAGCGGCAGGTCGCGCGGCTGCGGGAGCTGGTGGACCTGATGGACGAGCTCGTGGACGACCCGGCGACCTACCAGGAACACGACCGCGCGTTCCACGACACGATCATGCGGGCCTCCGGCAACCGCATCGCCAGGGGCGTGGTGCGCTCGCTGGAGAGCCAGGTCCTCAACACGGCCAGCTACATGGGCAGGAGCGGCCGCGACATGTGCAAGGCGTCGAACCGGGGCCACCGCCGCATCTGCGAGCGCATCGCCGCGGGAGACGGCCCCGGCGCGGCGAAGGCCATGTTCACCCACATCACCGAGGCGTGGCTCGTGCGCCGCAGCGAGGCGGGTGATCCCGGCCGCCTGAAGCGGTAGACCCCGCGCGACCGGACGGTCCCCTCCGCCAGGCCCGTCCGGAGACAGCGCGTGACCACGGACGTTCCGTGGAACTTCCGGCTGGAACGCGGCCGGGCCCCTAGAGCAGCAGGAGGCGGATCTGCGGTGGGACGATCGCGTGTGACCCTGGCCGACGTCGCGGCGGCCAGCGGGGTGTCGGTCACGACGGCATCGCTCGTCCTGACCGGGCGGGCACGGGAGCTGCGCATCTCGGAGGCCGCCGAACGCCGGGTGCGCTCGACGGCGCAGGAGCTGGGCTACCGGCGCGGCACCCTCGCGGCGGGCCCCCGTCCTGGACTGTCGCGCACGATCGGGTTCGTTCTCGACACGGTCGCGTCGTCCGGATTGGCGGGCGATGTGGTCAAGGGCGCGGTGGAGGCCGCGTACCGCCGCGGGTTCATGCTGTTCGTCGGTGAGTCCGGCGGGGACCCGGTGGTGGAGCGGACCCTGGTCGAGGCCATGCGCGACCGGCGGGCCGACGGCATCGTCTTCGCCGCCGTGCGCACGAGGACGGTCGAGGTGCCGGACGCTCTGCGGCACGGGCCCGCCGTGCTGCTCAACGCCACCACCACGTTCCGCTCCGGCCTCCCCTCGGTGGTGTCCGACGAGGTGCAGGGCGGCCGGTCGGCCGCACTCGTCCTCCTGGAGGCCGGCCACGACCGCGGCGTTCACCTCATCGGCGCGGGACCCGGCACGTACGACGTCCCGCCGAACGGGATCGCTGCCGTGGAACGGCTCATCGGCCTGCGCGAGGTGTTCGACGCGGCCGGTGTCGAGGTGGTCAGCGCGCACCGGTGTCCGAAGTGGACTCCGGAGGACGGCTACGACGCGACCAGGGAGCTGCTGCGCCGCCACCGGCCGGAGGCACTGGTCTGCTTCGACGACCGCCTCGCGTTCGGGGCCTACCAGGCGCTCGCCGAGGCCGGTCTCTCGGTGCCGGACGACGTCTCCGTGCTCGGGTTCGACGACCACCCCGTCGCCTCCTGGATGCGTCCCCGGCTGACCACGATCGCCCTGCCCCACCACGAGCTCGGCGAACGTGCGGTGGAGGTGCTGGTGGAGATCGTGGAGGGGCGGAGGCGCGGTGCTCGGGCCCCGTTGATCCACCGGGTGCCGATGCCGGTGCGCGAGGGCGGTTCGGTGGCGCGGGCACGTCGGTGACGCACCCGCTTGTTTGCGTTAACAGGATGACTACCTCTCCTTCTCAGTTCAACGCTTGTCCAGCTGGATCTGCTAAAAGTTAGCGCTCACATTTAGCTTTGACCGTGACGTGAAGACGTCGTTACATTGCTGGGAGCCGCCCCTGCCGTTGACCACCCGTCGACGAAAGGCTCACCATGCAGAGCCCGTTCAGAGCGTTGTGCGGTGCGCTGGTCGCCACCCTGCTGGCCGCGTCACCGGCCGTGGCCGACCAGTCCACTGTGGATGAACCGGTCGCCTCCGCCGATCCCGTGCGGGTGATGCCCCTGGGTGACTCGATCACCCAGGGAGGCTCGATCGGCGGCTACCGCCTCGACCTCGGCGCGAAGCTGCGTTCAGCGGGACGCGCCGTCGACTTCGTGGGCTCGCTCGCCGACGGGCCCGGATCCATGCCCGACCGCAACCACGAGGGGCATCCGGGCTGGACCATCGCGCAGGTCGACGCGAACGTCGTGAACTGGCTTCGGACGTACACCCCGCGCACGATCCTGTTGCACATTGGCACGAACGACATGTACGGCAGCGATCCGGCCGGCGCGCCACGACGGCTCTCCGCGCTGGTGGACAAGATCACCGCCCAGGCGCCGGGCGCGGACGTGTTCGTCTCGACGATCATCCCGATCCGGTTCGCCGACGCCACCGTGCGCAACTACAACGCCGCCATCGTCCCGTTGCTGCGGGCGAAAGCCGCGGCGGGCAAACGGGTGCACGTGGTGGACATGTACCCGGCCGTCCCGATCTCCGACCTGCCCGACGGCATCCACCCCAACGCCGCCGGCTACAGCAAGATGGCGACGGCCTGGTTCACCGCGCTGTCGGCGGTGCCCGGCAGCATCGGCGACCCGCCGGCTCCCGGCGGCACCTGCACCGCGACGTCCCGCGTCACCGGCACGTGGAACGGCGGCTTCCAGGCGGAGGTCACCGTCACCAACACCGCGGCGGCGGCCATCTCCGGCTGGACCGCGCGGTTGACCCTGCCGGGCGGGCACGCGGTGACGCAGGTCTGGGGCGGTACCGCCGACGGCGCGGGCACCGTCACCAACGCCCACTACAACGGCACGATCGGCCCCGGCGCCTCTGCCGTGTTCGGTTTCCTCGCGTCCGGTTCCGGCGCGGCGGCGGTCGGTTCCGCCACCTGCGCCGGAGCGTGACGCCTCCACCGATTCCCTCCAGCGACGAAGGGTGATCATGTTCTTCGCACGGATGTTCACGTCCCGGCGAGCAGGGCTCACAGCCCTGGCCGCGGTCCCGCTCCTCGCGGTGACCACGCTGACCGCGGTGGCGCAGCAGCCGGCCGCCGCCGCACCCGGCTGTTCGGTCACCTACGCGGCACCGTCGCAGTGGAGCGGCGGGTTCACCGCGAGCGTGGTGGTCACCAACCTCGGTGACGCGCTCGACGGCTGGACGCTCACCTGGAGCTTCGGCGCGGGGCAGCAGGTGCAGCAGGCCTGGAACGCCCAGGTGACCCAGTCCGGTTCCGAGGTGACCGCGCGCAACGTCTCCTACAACGCGACGGTCCCCACCGGCGGCAGGGTCGAGTTCGGGTTCAACGGCTCCAGCACGGGCTCCAACCCGAACCCCACGGCCTTCACGCTCAACGGCACTCCGTGCACAGGTGACGTCGGCCCCACCACCACGACGACGACCACGACCACCACGACGGGCAACCCGCCGGTGGGCAACCTGCCGTCGAGCTTCCGCTGGTCCTCGAGCGGCCAGCTGATCAGCCCGAAGCCGGACGCCACGCACCCGAACGTCGCGGTGAAGGACCCGAGCGTCATCTACCACAACGGCAAGTACCACGTCTTCGCGTCGACCTACACCGACGGCTACAACCTGATGTACACCAGTTTCAGCGACTGGTCGCAGGCGTCGTCCGCACCGCACTACTACCTCGACCGCTCGGGCGTCGGCACCGGTTACCGGGCAGCGCCGCAGGTGTTCTACTTCGCGCCGCAACGCCTCTGGTACCTCGTCTACCAGACCGGGTCGAACGCCTCGTACTCGACGACCACCGACATCTCGAACCCGGCGTCGTGGTCCACGCCGAAGAACTTCTACGCCAACGGGATGCCGCAGATCATCCGCGACAACATCGGCAACGGCTACTGGGTCGACTTCTGGATGGTGTGCGACACCGCGAAGTGCTACCTGTTCTCCTCCGACGACAACGGGCACCTCTACCGGTCGGAGACCACCCTCGGGCAGTTCCCCAACGGCTTCGCCAACACGGTGATCGCCATGCAGGACAGCGACCGCAACCGGCTCTTCGAGGCGTCCAACGTCTACAAGATCGCCGGCAAGAACCAGTGGCTGCTGGTGCACGAGGCGATCGGCACCGACGGCCGCCGCTAC
>JASLAV010000182.1 GCA_030146905.1 Lentzea sp.
GCCCGCTCGAGGTCGATGCCGTCGATCATCCGCTGGACGATCTCGACCGGGTCGATCTCTGCCGTCAAACCCAGGAGCAGAGCCTCCCCGCGCAGCTGCTGGTAGAAGGCCTGGTGGAAGCCCTTGACAGCCAGCTGCTCCTTGAACGAGGCGTAGGGGTAGATGACCTGACGGCCGCCGATCTTCGCCGGCTGCAGGCGCCACATCGCCCAGACAACGCCGGAGCGGGTCCACATCAGGTTCTTCGTCAGGGCGATCGCCGGGTGGTGCATGAGTCAGTCCTTCTCTCGGTCTACTTCGCTCGGGTCTGCTGGAGCAGACGCTCTACGCCGGTGACGGCGCGCGGAGTTGCTGCGGCAGGGGTCGGTGTCGGTTCAGCTGCGGGAGCAGCCACAGGTGCGGGAACCGGCGTAGGAGCCGGTGCGGCGGCCGGTTCCACCGGCACGTCGACGAGCTGCTCGAGCTCGTCGGTCGACCAGTCGATGGCGGCGTCGCTGCGAACCCGGTGAGGGACGCGAATGGTGACCTTGCGGCCGTTTCGGCGGCCCTGAACGGGACTGCCGATCGCGTGCATCGCCGACATCCCGACAGTGAGGACGTTCCGGTTCTGCGTGGGGATCCGTCCCGACAGCAGGCCCAGGCCGATGGCAACGGCAGCGGCGACGGGGATGTCGATGATGAAGCTGCCGAATGACCACATCGGCTTCGTCAGCAGCGCCACTGCGGCGGCGAGGATCAACACGGTCCCCTGCAGCAGTGTGTACGGGCCGCCCCAGATCCTCGTACCGTCCGGCAGCTTCCCCAGCATCTTGGGGAACTTGCGCGCGGCCGTGAAGAACCGGGCGGTCTCCGGTGCGAGATTCTTGTCCATCACTCCCCCGTTGTCGGTTGTCGGAGATCAGCCGGCGTTGGGCATGATCGGCGCGACGGCGTCCTTGATGCCCTCGATGCCGCCCCAGATGATGACCAGGAGGATCGCGGCGAGGAACGCTGCGGCGATGACCTTCGTGAGCGTGTATCCGCCACGGCTGGGAAGCCACACGGCGAGAACGGTGACCACGAGGGACATGACGGTACGGAACGCCGTGAGCGCTTCCGCAGACGTGGTGTTGACCCAATCGAAGATGTTCATTTCGGTGTCCTTACTGCTCGGTGTCGCCGGTCGGCGACGGGGTTGGAGTGATTTCGGTGGTGGTGGTGCTGCTGGCGGTCGAGAACAGTGGCGCCGGGTCGACGGACTGCACTTCCCAGCGGCCCGCACGGACGGTGAGGGTGAGTGCGTACGTCGACGACAGGGCGCGGGAATCGACGTTGGCCGCGCGGATCGTTGCGAGGACGTGGATCTCGGTGCCATCCGCGGGCTCACCCTCGGTCTTCGTGTCCGTGCGCAGCTCCACCGGCTCGAGCTGCACGAACAGCGCCGGCGAGACGGCGCTGATGTCGGAATCCGGGGAGATGAATCGGGTGATGTCGCCGGCGCCAGTCAGGTACGCGGTGAGGAACTCCATCACCGTGGCGCCGGCGGCGTCCGAGGTGGTCAGCTGCTGCCCGTATCCCAGTCCGGGAAGTGACGGACTCGACGGCTGCGCGATCGGCGTCGGCAGCGTCGCCGCCTTGAAGCCTTGGTCGGCCACCAGCACGGGAACCTGGAAGTAGCGGCGAGCCCAGATATCGCTGGCGTCGCCGTCCTTGTCGTAGGCGGTCTCTTTCACGCTGACCGAGACGACGACGGTGGCGATGTCGTCGACGGCGGTGATGGAAGCCACGGCGGGATCCCGGTAGGTCCAGGGTTCTTCGGACAGACCAGCCTCGAACGTCGACCGGTCGATGTAGCTCTCCAGGTCCCCGGGAGCGTTGCGGGTGGCGGACAACCAGGACGTCGTGAAGGCGAGGGCATACTCGCCGGCGGCCTGGTGCTCGACGCTCAGCCCTTCAGACCCGGTGCTCTGCACGGGGGCTGCGATGGGGCGCCCTTGCGCTGCGCACGAGTTCAGAAGGGCGAGAGGCCCACTGACCACACAGAACGCGAGAGCGACGGTGCCGATGGTGGTGGCCATCGACCGTCCTTTGGTGTGGCCGCTCCCCCGCGCCTCGCGTTGCTTCTTCACGCGCTCCGGCTTCGGCTCTGCGTCCGGCTTCTCAGCGTTCTTCTTGAAGATCGACATCAGTCCTTCTCCCCCGGCAGACGGAGCTGGATGACGCGGCTGGCGGACTCGTTCGCCGCTCCCAGCCGCGCGGGCTCCAGCGCCCTCCGCATTCGTTCCTGCGCCATCGGATCCAGAGGACGGTCGTGGAGATCAGGGATCGCCGAAGTGATCTCGTCCATCGCTCGCAGAGCGCGTGCGGCATCACGCACGAAATCCTCGGGAAACTCCTCCGCCACCGCTCCGCTCACTGCCCTGTCCCTTCCTCAAGCGCATCAGCGCCCGGTTGGGTCGCTGTCGCACACCATGGGTCGGCTTCTGAGGCGAGATCGGACAAGCGGAGTTTTGTCTTTTTCAGATAGCAGACATAACTAGCCGCTCATCTGGGGAATTCAAGACACATTCGAATGACTTGACGGCTGCTGCAGCGAGGCGAGCTCGCGTCTGGGCAAGGGTTCGGGCAAGACCTCGTGAGGAACGTCGCTCGTGTCCATGTACCCCGACACGAGAGGCCGAACTCATGTCTTCCACCGCACTCCA
>JASLAV010000159.1 GCA_030146905.1 Lentzea sp.
ATCGTAGTGGCGGCCTTTGGTCCATCAGGGCGAAACGTTATGCCACGTGAAACGCGATACTCCCGAGTACAGGTACGCAGGAGGAGGTCATTGGTGGATCGGGGCGGCCCCGGAGCGCAGCATCGTCTACCCGCGCATCCGGCACCTCTGCTCTCCGCGCAGGACGTGGCGCTCGTCGCGTTCCACCGTCCCCCGAAGGGCGAACGCGGGTACGACGCGGCCGAGGTGGACGCATTCCTCGACCGGGTCGAGGACACCATGCGCAGCAAGGACATCCTCACGCGCGAAGACGTGCTGAACGTCAGGTTCCGCACGGCGACCCGTGATCCGGGCTACGACGTGAACGAGGTCAACGTGTTCATGCAGCTGGTCGCGGACACGCTGCGGTCCACTCCACAACGCCAGCAGGCCGCCGCACCGGCGCAGGGCGCGCACGCCACGTCGCAGGCGCTCAGACCCGCGGTGCGACTGTCCCCCGACGACGTCGCGGCCGTGCGGTTCCACAAGCCCAGACCGGGGACCCGCGGCTACCACGAGGGCCAGATCGACGCGTTCCTCGACCGCATCGAGGCCACCCTGCGCGGGCAGGACAACCTGACCGCCCAACAGGTCCAGGACGCGGTCTTCGGTGAGACCGCTCCTGGCACGTTCGGCTACGACTCCGAGGACGTCGACACCTTCCTCGACCTCGTCGTGCTGATGTTCGAGACCGCACCGCCGCCCGTTCCGAAGGCCCCGCCGACGACGCAACTGCCGCAGCAGCGTCCACTACGACCGGTCCCGCCGCCGCAGCCGCCGCAACGCCCCCAGGCCGTCCCGCCGCCACCGCCACCGCCTCCGCAGAAGCAGCAGGCACTGCCGGCTCCGCCGCGCCCCAAGGCCGCCCAGGAGAAGAAGCTCACGGCCAGGGACATCCGCAACATCGCGTTCCACCGCCCGCCCCGTGGCCGCCGCGGCTACCAGGAGTCCCAGGTGGACGCTTTCCTCGACCGCATCGAGGCGACCCTGCTGGGCCAGGACAACCTGACCGGCAAGGACGTCCGCGACGTCCGGTTCTCCCGGCCGCTGATCGGCCGGCGCGGGTACGACGAGACCGAGGTGGACGCGTTCCTGGCTCGGGTCGAGCAGCAGCTCTCCGGGCCGGTGCGCAGCATCCCGCAGGTCAAGTCGTGGAAGGACCTGCGCCAGCTGCGCATCCCGCAGGCGGCGTCCGGCCAGCGCGGCTACCGCACCGCGCAGGTCGACCGGATGCTGGAGGAGATCGGCGTCGCGCTCGACGGCATGCTGGGGGCGACCTCGGAGGAGGTCATGAAGACCCGCTTCAGCTACGCGCTGCTGTCCGGGCAGGGCTACGACACGTCGTTCATCGACGAGCTGCTGCCCCAGCTCGCCGCCGAGCTCCGCAGCCGGGGCCGCTGACACCGCTTGCTGGAGCGTCTGCAAGTACTACCGGCTCGCGGGTTGGTGGTACTTGCAGACGCCGTCAGCCCTCGACGGCCTCGGCGGCTTCCATCCAGGCGGCCTCGACGTCGGCCTCCTCGGCCAGCACTGCCTTGAGCTCGGCGTCGAGCTTGAGCAGCCGGTCGGGGTCCGTGGCCGCCTCGGCGAGCGCGGAGTGCAGCTCGGCCTCCTTCTTGTGCAGCTGTTCCAGCCGCCGTTCCAACCGGGCCAGCTCCTTGCGGGCGGCGCGCTGGTCGGCGGCGTTGGAGGGTGCCTTCTGCGGCGCGGTGGACGTGGTCTCCCTGTCGCGCAACGAGTCGCGGCGCTTGAGGTACTCCTCGATGCCGCCGGGCAGGTCGGTCAGGCCGCCGTCACCGAACAGCGCCACGACCTTGTCGCACACGCGCTCGACGAGGTAGCGGTCGTGGGAGATCACGACGAGCGTGCCCGCCCACGAGTCGAGCAGGTCCTCCAGCTGCTGCAACGTGTCGATATCCAGGTCGTTCGTCGGCTCGTCGAGCAGCAGCACGTTCGGCTCCGCCATCAGCAGCCGGCACAGCTGCAACCGGCGGCGCTCGCCACCGGACAGGTCCGACACCGGCGTCCACTGCTTCTGCGACGAGAACCCGAACCGCTCGCCCAGCTGCGAGGCCGACATCTCGTACTTGCCCAGCACGACGCGCCGGGCGACCTCCTCGATCGCCTCCAGCACGCGCATCGACCCGTCCAGGTCGAGCAGCTCCTGCGAGAGGTGCGCGATCTTCACCGTCTGGCCCTGGATCCGCTTGCCCGTCTCGGGTTCGCGCTCTCCTGCCAGCAGCTTCAGCAACGTCGTCTTGCCGGACCCGTTGACGCCGACCAGACCGATCCGCTCGCCGGGCCCGATGCGCCACGTCAGGTCGCGCACCAGCACCCGGTCCGGAATGGACAGTGTGACGTCCTCGACCTCGATCACCGTGCGCCCCAGGCGCTTCTTGGCGAACGCGAGCAGCTCGACGTTGTCGCGCAGCGGCGGCACGTCCGCGATCAGCGCCTCGGCGGCCTCGATGCGGTAGCGCGGCTTCGACGTGCGCGCGGGCGCACCGCGGCGCAGCCACGCGAGCTCCTTGCGCGCCAGGTTCTGCCGCTTCTCCTCCAGCACGTCAGCCAGCCGGGTCCGCTCGGCACGGGCGTAGATCCAGTCGGCGTAACCGCCCTCGTACTGCTCGACCTTGCCCTGCACCACTTCCCACGTGCGGTTGCAGACGGTGTCGAGGAACCACCGGTCGTGGGTGACGACGACGAGCGCGCACTTGCGGGCCAGCAGGTGTTCCGCGAGCCACCGCACACCCTCGACGTCGAGGTGGTTCGTCGGCTCGTCGAGCACGATCAGCTCGAGGTCCTGGATCAGCGCCGCGGCCAGCACGACGCGGCGGCGTTCGCCACCGGACATCGTGGAGACCACGGAGTCCAGGCCCAGCGCCATGATCCCGAGTCCGTCCAGAATGGACCGGACGCGGGCGTCGGACGCCCACTCGTGCTCCGCGTCGAAGCCCAGCGGGTCGATCACCGCGTTGCGCACGGTCGAGCCGTCCGGCAGCTCGGTCCGCTGCGTCACGACGGCCATCCGCAGGTCGCGCGAGCGCGACACCCGGCCGTCGTCCGCGGGCTCCACCCCGGCCAGCACCTCGAGCAGCGTCGTCTTGCCGCCACCGTTCAGGCCGACGACACCGATGCGGTCGCCCTCGTTGACGCCGAGCGACACGCCGTCGAGCAGCGGCCGGACGCCGAACGACTTCGACACGGACTCCAGGTTGACCAGGTTGGCCATCAAAACCTCACGACTTCGA
>JASLAV010000180.1 GCA_030146905.1 Lentzea sp.
GACGTCCTGCAGTCGCTCTGGTACAACGCGAAGAACGTCTACAAGTTCCACGTCGAGCTGGTCACCTCGGAGACCAACCGGCACCCGTGGGAGTCGAAGCCGTGGACGTGGCCGATGGGCCTGCGTCCGATGCTCTACTACTACGACAACTCCGTCACGGGCTGCGGCGCGGCGTCGTGCCTCGGCGCGATCATGCTCATCGGCACGCCCGCGATGTGGTGGCTCGCTTTCCCGGTCATCGGCTGGGCGATCTACCGCAGCGCCGGCCGGATGGACTGGCGCTACGCCGGCGTCCTGGTCGCGTACGCGGCGGGCCTGCTGCCGTGGTTCCTCAACCTCGACCGGCAGATGTACTTCTTCTACGTCACGCCGATGGCGCCGTTCCTGGTGCTGCTGATCGTGCTGGCGCTGGGCGAGATCCTCGGCCGGCGGACGGCGGGATCCGAGCGGCGCGGTACGGGACTGCTGGTCGTGGCGCTGTACATCGGCATCGTGGTCGCGAACTTCGTGTGGCTGTGGCCGATCCTCAACGGCAACCCGATCACCCCGGAGATGTGGCAGCAGCAGCTCTGGCTGCCCAGCTGGCGGTGACCCTCACCTCACCGCTTCAGGCCATCCTGGCGCTCCGCTGAGTTACGATCCCCTGGGGCTGACAGGGGGATTCGGCGAGGCATGAGCACTACCGTCCAGGCACGCGTCGCGCAGGCGAAACGGCTGTTGAGCGCGAGGTCCCGGACGCCGGTGTCCCCCGGATTCCGCACCGACGTCCAGGCACTGCGCGCGATCGCGGTGCTGGCCGTCGTGGTGAACCACTTCTGGCCGAACGCGATGACCGGCGGTTACATCGGCGTCGACGTCTTCTTCGTGATCTCCGGCTACCTGATCACGTCGCACCTGGGTCGTGAGATCGCCCGCACCGGCCGCGTGCGGTTCGGCACGTTCTACGCGCGCCGCATCCGGCGGCTGCTGCCCGCGGCGTTGCTCGTGCTCGCCGTGACGGTGCTGGTGGCACGCGCGCTGCTGCCGTACCCGCGCTGGACCGCGACCGCGTGGGAGACCTTCGCGTCCGCCTTCTACTGGGAGAACTGGCTCCTGGCGGCCAAGTCGGTGAACTACTCCGCGGCCAACGAGGCCGCGAGCGTGGTCCAGCACTACTGGTCGCTGTCGGTCGAGGAGCAGTTCTACCTGTTCTGGCCGCTGCTGCTGGTCGGCCTGGTGGCGCTCGGCGGCAACCGGCGCTGGCTCGTGCCGGGCGTGGCGGGGCTCGGCGTGGTCTCGCTGGTGTTCAGCGTCGTCTACACGGCCCTGTCCCCCAACGAGGCCTACTTCAACACCCTGGCCAGGGTGTGGGAGTTCGCGCTGGGGGCGTTCGTCGCGCTGACGGCCTCGAAGCTGGTGCTGCCCAGGATCGCCGCGGAGGTGGCGTCGGGCCTCGGCCTGGCGATGATCATCGTTCCGGCGTTCGTCTACGACCACACCTCGCCGTTCCCCGGCTCCCTCGCGCTGATGCCGACGGTCGGCACCGCGCTGGTGATCGCCTCCGGCCTGCGGCCAGGACCGCAGTGGCACACGCGGGTCACGGCGTCGCGGCCCGTGCAGTTCGTCGGCGACATCAGCTACTCGCTGTACCTGTGGCACTGGCCGGTCCTGATCCTCGCGCCGTTCGCGCTGGGCGACGCGCTGGACCAGGGCGAGCTCACGACGGCGTGGCTGCTGTGGCTGCTGGCGCTGTCGTTCGCGCTGGCGTGGCTGACGAAGGTGCTGGTCGAGGACCGCGCCCGCACGTTCGTCCCGCTGGTGCGCAACACGAAGCTGACGTTCGCGGCCATGATCGCCGGACTGCTCGTCGTCGAGGTCCTCGCCGGCAGCCTGCAGGCGGGTTACCACCAGCGGGTCGCCGCCGCCGAGCAGAACGTGCAGACCGGCAAGGGCGACGCCTGCCACGGCGCGGGCGCGATGATCGGCGCCAACGGCTGCCCCGACCCGTTCGGTCCCGCCCGCGTGCCGGAGATGGGACCGGTGAACGAGTACTGGCGGCTCGCGCCGGAGTGCAGGGAGACCGACTACTTCAAGATCGACGGCAAGGCCACCGTGAAGGTCTGCGACTTCAGCGGTGACGGCGAGCCGACCCAGACCGTGTGGCTGCTCGGCGACTCGCACGCCGAGCAGTGGCAGACGCCGGTGTTCGAGGTGGCGCGCAAGGAGAGGTGGCTGCTCAAGATCGGCATCCTGGGCGGCTGCCCGTTCGCGGACGTCCAGTTCACCGGTTACCGCAGCGCGGCGGGCCCGCGCGACATCCTGCGCTGCCGGGACTGGACCTCGCAGATGAACCCCGTGATCACCGGGGACAAGCCGTCGATGGTGCTGATGTCGTTCTTCTCGCGCCAGGAGTTCGTGGACGACGGCAGCGGCCGCAGCCAGACCGAGCAGTACCGCGAGGGCATCGAACCCTGGTGGTCGGCGTGGACCGCGAACGGCACACGTGTGTTCGTGTTCGCGGATCCGCCGTACAACAGGGACGTCCGGTCGACCAGCTGCGTGCTGCTGAACCGGTCGAACCCGAAGGCGTGCGCGATCCCGCGCGAGCGGGCCCAGCCGCCCGATCCGCTGGGCGAGGTCGTGAAGTCGACCCGCAACCCCGGTGTGTCGTTGATCGACCTCACCGACTACTTCTGCGACGAGAAGCTCTGCTACGGCGTGATCGGGAACGTGGCGGTCTACTACGACGGCGACCACGTCAACAGCGAGTACAGCCGCACGCTGACGCCGATGGTCGAGAAGGCGCTCAGCTCTCGCTGATCTCCACCGCCCTCTGCCTGGTCAGGTCGCCTTCGAGCCTCATCGTGACCTGGTCCCGTTGCCAGATCAGGGTTTGCCCGGCGCCGTGGGGTTCCTCGACGCGCCACAGGCCCTCTCGGTCGATGTAGAAAACCTCGTGCGGGTAAGGGATCCAGACCTTGTCGCCGATCCGCTCGACGCCTTCGGCGTGCACGAGCTTGCCGATCGTGGTGGAGATGGTGCCGTCGAACTGGTCGAGCCTGAGGTCTCCGTAGTGCAGGGTGACGAACCGTCCTTCGTGGACGGTGATCCTGCCGGGTGTGCCGAGCTGTGCAGGCAGGTGGATGTCGAACGGCACCAGGCTCCTGGCGTCGTCGAGCGAGACCTCCTTGCCTGGCAACGCGGGCGCGGTGCTCGGCGGTGCCTGCGTGCGGAACTCGACTCCGGCGAACTCCAGCAGGTCCCGCACACCGGCCCGCACCGCAGGGGACGCGGCGAAGGCGACCGCGAACGCCGTCAGCGCCGCGACCAGTGCGGTGAGCACGCGGTGCCGCCTGCGCGGGGCGTTGATCCTCGTCAGGACCCCGGCGGTGACGTTCTCCGGTTCCGGCACGTGGATCTTCCGGCCGAGGTCGCGGAGGGCGGCCTCCAGCTGGTCATCGATCATGGGCCACCTCCTCCAGCAGCGGGCGCAGCTTCGCGAGCGCGCGGGACAGCCGCGACTTCACGGTTCCCTTGGCCAGACCGAGGGTCTGCGCGGTCTCTGCCTCGCTCAGGTCGAGCAGGTACCGGCACGTGACGACCTGGCGGTCGTGGTCGGGCAGGGTCGCCAGCGCCTGCAGCAGCTTCGCGCGGGAGTCGTCCACGAGCGTGCCGGGATCGTCGTGGTCGACGGTGTCGGTGATGCCGGCGATCTTGAGCTCCATCACGTTGCGGCGTCGCCTGCTGCGGTGGAGGTTCCTGGTCTCGTTGGCGACGATCTTGAGCAGCCACGGCTTGAAGTCGGCTCCCCGCCGGAACGTGCCGAGCTTGCGGTAGGCCTTCACGAACGCCTCCTGCACCACGTCACCGGTGTCCGCGCCGGCCCCGAGCAGGTAGGCGGTCCGGTGCGCGAGCGCGGTGTACCGGGTGACCAGCTCGCCGTAGGCCGCCTGGTCACCTGCGATCGCCCGTGCCACCGCGTCATCCGTGATGCCTTTCCTACACCGGGAACCCCTCCGTGGTTCCCGGTGTAACCGCCGCATGAGAATCCTTGCTCTGCTCTGCGCGTTCCTGCTGATCAGCGCGCCCACCGCCGCCGCGGGCAACTGGGCGGTCACCTACGTCGACCCGGTGCCGTCGATCCAGCCCTCCGTGACGCACACGGTCGGCTATTGGGTGCTGCAGCACGGCACCCACCCGTACGGCGGGGACGACCTCGGCACGACCGGGCTGCGGTTCCGCTCCGGGTCCGATGACCGGGTGTTCTCCGGCGTGCCGCTGGGCCAGCCCGCGCACTACGCGGTGACCTTCGCACTGCCGGCGGGCGTCTACGAGGTCTTCGGGGTGCAGGGGGTGTTCGAGGACCACCGGATCGGCACGCTGACCGTGCCGGGGACGTTGCTGGTGAAGCCCGTGGATCCGCAGAGGGTCGCGTCCGGTGCCGCCGGGCCGTGGCCGTGGGAGGACATCGCGCCGCCGCTGGGAGAGCCGGTGGGGGCGCCGGAACCGGCGGCCGTCGTGGAGCCCGTCCCCGCACCGGAGCCCGTGCCGGTGTGGGTCGTCGCACTGGTGGTCGTCGGCGCGGCGGGGGCGTTCCTCCTCCTGCGCAAACGGTTGCGGCCGGTTGGGCGAAGGTGAGTGGTGAGGCGATCGGCGGAAACCGCCTCACCACTCTTCGCGGGGCATCCGCGTGCGATGCCCAAGCCTTCCGGGTGAACCACGGCTTAGGTCGTTGAACGGTGAACCACTGTTACCGACCGGTCCAACGTTCACCCGGATCGCCTAGGAAAACGTCTGCACCAGGGTCGATGGGTTAGCATCGCCGCTCGCCAACCCAATCGAGTGACCCTCGAAAGACCTACGGACTCACACGTGGTCATCGCGCGGGTCTGACCAGAGAGATCAGCGCGCATGAGCACCACGGTCGAGTCACCTCCTGAGCACGGCAGCCGAAGACCGGACGGCAAGCCGAAGGTTCCCGGCTTCCGCACCGACATCCAGTCGCTGCGCGCGATCGCCGTGCTCGCCGTCGTGGTCAACCACTTCTGGCCGAACGCGCTGACCGGCGGCTACGTGGGTGTCGACGTCTTCTTCGTCATCTCCGGCTTCCTGATCACCTCGCACCTCGACCGCGAGATCGTCCGCACCGGCCGGGTGCGCCTCGGCAAGTTCTACGCACGACGGGTCCGGCGCCTGCTGCCGGCCGCGCTGCTCGTGCTCGGCTTCAGCGTCGTCACGGCGTACTTCCTGCTCCCGTACCCGCGCTGGACCGCCAACGCCTGGGAGTCCTTCGCCGCGGCCTCCTACTGGGAGAACTGGCTGCTCGCGGGCAAGTCGGTGAACTACTCGGCGCAGAACCAGGCCGCCAGCCTCGTCCAGCACTACTGGTCGCTGTCGGTGGAGGAGCAGTTCTACCTGTTCTGGCCGCTGCTGCTGCTCGGCATGTTCAAGATCGGCAGGCGCCGCTGGGTGGTGGCGGGCGTCTCCCTCCTCGGCGCGCTGTCGCTGGCTCTGAGCGTCTACTACACGGCCGTCTCGCCGAACGCGGCGTACTTCATCACGCCGGTCCGCGTGTGGGAGTTCGCGATCGGCGCCGGCGTGGCCCTGGCCGCCACGAGGCTGGCACTGCCCCGCCTGGCCTCCGAACTGGCGGCGTTCGCCGGTCTGGCGATGATCATCGCGACGGCGTTCGTCTACGACCACCACACGCCGTTCCCCGGCTACCTCGCCCTGGTCCCCGCGGCGGGCACCGGCCTGGTGATCGTCTCCGGCCTGCGTCCCGGCCGCCAGTGGCACACCGCGGTGACCGCCTCCCGCCCCGTGCAGTTCGTCGGCGACATCAGCTACTCGCTCTACCTCTGGCACTGGCCGGTGCTGCTGCTGGCGCCGTTCGCGCTGAGCGGCCTGCTGGACAAGGGCGAGCTCAGCACGCCGTGGCTGTTCGGCCTGCTCGCGGTGTCGCTGGTGCTCGCCTGGCTGTCGAAGGTGCTGGTCGAGGACCGCGGCATGTCGTGGGGCCCGCTGACCAGGAGCAACGGCCTGACGTTCGCGGGCATGACCGTGGGCATCGCCGTGGTCGCCGTGCTGGCGGGCGGCCTGCAGTGGACCTACGACCGGCACGTGGCCCAGGCCGAACGCGACGTGGCCGCCGGCCTGAGCAGCCCGTGCCACGGCGCCGGCGCCATGGTCGGCACCAACGGCTGCCCCACCCCGTTCGGCCCTGCCCGAGTGACGGCGATGGGCCCAGCCAACGAGTACTGGCGCCTCCCGCAGGAGTGCAGGCAGATCCAGGACTACAACGCAGAGGACAAGCACACGACGTCGCTCTGCGACTTCTCCGGCGGATCCCCTGCCGCCGAGAAGGTCTGGCTGGTCGGCGACTCCCACGCCCAGCAGTGGCAGGCCGCGATCTTCGAGGTGGCCCGCTCGTCGAAGTGGGACCTCAAGATCGCCTACCTGGGCGGCTGCCCGTTCGCCGACGTCAGGACCACCGAGTTCCGCGGCAAGCCCTCCACGCCCAAGGAGGTGGACCGCTGCGCCGCCTGGACGGAACGGATGACCGACGTGATCGCGGCCGACCGCCCGACGAGGGTCCTGACCTCGTTCTTCGCCCGCAAGGAGGTCGTGGACGACAAGAGCGGCCGCACCCAGACCGAGCAGTACCGCGCCGGCCTGGAACCGAGGTGGCGCAAGTGGACCGACGCGGGAGCCCGAGTGGTGGTGCTCGCCGACCCGCCGCTGAACAGCGACGTCCGCTCCCCCGACTGCGTGGCCCTGAACCCGGCCGAACCGCTGGCCTGCGCAGTCCCGCGTGCGAAGGCCCACCCGTCCGACCCGCTGGTGGAGGTCGCCCGCACGACGAAGGTCCCCGCCGTGTCGCTGATCGACCTGAGCGAGTACTTCTGCGACTCGGAGCGGTGCTACACGGTGATCGGGGGCGTGGTCGTGTACTTCGACGCCGACCACATCAACGGCGAGTTCAGCCGCAGCCTGGCGCCGGTGATCGCAAAGGCCCTGGACTAGACCGGCACGTCCGCGGAGAGCGGTGCCGGCACGTCCGCGGAGGCCTCCTGCACGGGCGCGGTGGCCTCCGCCCCTGGCCCGTCCTGCGACGACGGCGCCGTGGACACGAGTGCCACCGGGACGTCGGAGGGCGGCACGAACGCCGCCTCCGCCCTGATCTTCGGTGGCGTCGCGGCCCACGGCTTGAGGTTCTGCACGATCTCCTCGTAGAAGGAGGAGATCGCGTTCAGCACCGAGTCGATGAACGAGTTGCGCCCGGTACCGCGTTTCGAGCCCATCGGGACAGAGATCTCGACCCGGAAACCGCGGATCTCCTTCTGCGGATCGGCGATGAGCACAGCCGGGTTCGCACGCACAGCGCCCAGCAACTCCGACGCGCCGGCTCCTCTCCCGTGCGCGACGAACGCCTCCAGGCGCACCGAGTCGGGAGCGTTCTTCAACTGCCGGACCAGCCAGTTGATCCGCGTCGCCGGACGGCCTTCCTTGGGGCCTTCCACGTCGACACCGCAGATCACCCGGCCCGCCCGCAGATCGGCGACGACGTGCAGCGTTCCGACGGTGTCGGGAATGCGGATCCCGCCGGTCAGCTTTCCGTCGGCCACCAGTTGTGCGAGCTGGCGGGAAAGACGTGTCTGGGGCTCGGCGAGGTCCTTGCGGGACAGAGCGGGAGTGACCTCCGTGCCGAGACGCCGTCCGAGCCGCAGCCCGGCGAACCGCAGCAGGGCCTCGAACCTGAGCACCACGTCGGGCGCGGTCTTGTCGGTGGTGCGGAGGGTGCGGGCTTCCACCGCGTCGCGCAGCGGAACCCACGAGGGCCCCATGTCCTCGAACGCCATCGCGCCTGAACGCGGGTGCTCGAGGTACCTGATCAGCTCGCCGAGGATCCACGCCTGGTCGGGGTCGGCCACCCCGCGGTGCTCCTTCTGCATCACGGCTTCGCAGAGCACCTCGCTCCACGACAGGTGGTGCAGCGCGACCTTCTTGAGCTTCTTCCTGTCCACCGGCGTGGGGTGCTGGCCGGGCAACGGCGAGATCTCGTTCGACACCGTGACCACCGCGTCGAAACCGAACTCGCGGGCGATGTCGAGGTAGTTCTCCAGTTGTTCGACCTGGAGTTCGTTGGACCCGGTTTTCACCTCGACCAGCGCGGTCCACGACTTCTGCCCGCGAGTCGCCCTGATCAGCCCGTCCGGAATGAGCTTGCGCCCGTCGAGTTCGAACGGAACCTCGATGAAGGTCTGCACCGCGGCGGCGGGTGCGCCCAAAGGCTGGGTCAACGCCCGTCCGAATTCGCGCACCGCTGACATGACGGCCAGCAATGCCGATGTCGCCCGTCTTTCTTGCTCTTCAGCACCGTTGATGCCCGAAGTCGGAATCAGGCGTGCGGCATGCCAGCTCTCTTCAGCGGTCATATTCCCTCGCATGGCGGCTTTGCGTTCAGGAAGCAAAGCTGTCGTCGTCGAGGTCCTGACGACCGTTACCGCCGTCCGAGGTCGTTCACCCGGTTCGCCTACGTCGGCATGTGCCGCGTCGGAGGCGGCTTCGGCTTGCCGATCATCTTCGTGACCGGGCCTTCCTTGCTCATCCCCTGCTGGTCCAGGAACTGCGACAGCTGCCCCCGCACCTGGGCCAGCGTCGGCCGGCGGCCGGGCTCCGGGTCCATCGCCGCGAGCAGCAGACGCGCGTGCGCGCTGTTCTGCGGCAGCTTGGTGATCGGTTCACCCTGTGCGGCGGCCATCAGCGAGGAGATCGGGTTCTCGCGGGAGCCGCGCGGCGGGTGGCCGGTCAGGGCGTAGGAGACGGTCGCGGCCAGCTGCCAG